>CALRYR010000269.1:0-6248 GCA_943372425.1 Variovorax sp. YR752
GTTCACCAGCACCACGCGGCTGGTGTGGGCCTGGCCCATGCGGATGCGGGCGAACTGGCCAGGGATGAGCGAGCCGTCCTCGTTGTCGAAGGCGGCGCGCACGCGTACCGTGCCGCTGCGGGCGTCGACCTGGTTGTCGATCAGCTGCAGCTTGCCCTCGAAGGGCGTGCCGTCGGTGGCGGCCGTGCCCATCTGCACCGGGATCTGCTCGAGCGGCGTGCGCGCGGTCGTGCTGCTGCCCGCCATGTCCTTGAGCGCCTTGCCCACGATCTGCTCGTCGGCGTCGAAGCTCGCGTAGATCGGGCTGACCGACACCAGCGTGGTCAGCACCGGCGCGCCGGGGCCGGCGGCCACCAGGTTGCCGACCGTGACCTCGATCCGGCCGATGCGGCCCGCCACCGGCGCCTTCACTTGCGTATAGCCCAGGTTGAGGCGCGCGCTCTGCAGCGACGCCTGGGCGGCGCGCAGGCTGGCTTCCGCCTCGCGGCCGGCGTTGGTCTTCTCATCCAGTTCGCGCTGGGCGATGGCCCGTTCGTCCCACAGGCGCTTGGCGCGTTCCTGCTCGCTGCGGCTGAAGGCGGCGCGGGCCTGGGCCGATGCGACCTGCGCCTCGGCGCGGTCGACCTCGGCCGCGTACGGTGCCGGGTCGATGGTGATCAGCAGGTCGCCCTTCTTCACCAGCGAGCCTTCACGGAAATGCACCGACTGCACCGCGCCGGCGACGCGGGAGCGGACGTCGACGCGTTCGACCGCTTCGAGCCGGCCGGAGAACTCGTCCCAGGCGGTGATCTCGGTCTGCGCGACCGTGGCGACCGACACCGGCGTGGCGCGTGGCGCGGTCACGGCGGGCGTGTTGGCTTCGGCCTCCATCGGGCGCAGCCCGAACAGCGCCGAGACGATGGCAGCGACCGCGGTCAGCACGGTCACGGTGGGCCACAGGCCGCGGCGGGCGGTGGCGACGAGCGGGTTGGCGGGCTGCTTGTTCATGGTGATTTCCGTCCTCAAGTTGGTTTTTCGAAAGCAAAGGTCCATCCGGCGCGTGGCGCCGGGCGGCAAAAGATCAGGCCGCCGGGCATCCGGCTGCCGAATTCAGAATGGAAGGGGATGCCGGGGGCCTGTCTCCGAGGCCACCCGGCCGGCGCCTAGTGCGGCGGTTGCGTCTGCGTGCTCTCGAAGAACTCGCGGAAACGCTGCGTCACCAGGGGTGCGCACGGACATTCGATGCAGGTGGCCGGATCGGCCAGCGCTTCAGGCCAACCCTTGGCGGCGTCGAGCACTTCGCTGCGCACCGGGATGCCGGCCTCTTCGAGCCGTTTGGCAAAGCGCACGGCTTCATCGCGCATCGGGTCGCTCTGACCGGTGAGGATCAGTGTCGGCGCCAGGTCGGCCAGCCGACGGGACGAGCCCGGCACCGCATACGGGTGCTCCGCATCGCGCGGGCAGCGCAGGTATTTCTGCCAGCCTTCGCTGTACTTGCAGTCGGTCGAATCGCCCGTGGCCTGGCGCAGCGACGCGGTACCCGCGCACGGGTCGAGCATGGGCGACAGCAGGATCTGGCCGGCCAACGGTGGGTGGGCGCGGTCACGGGCGATCAGCGTGAGCGACGCGGCCAGATTGCCGCCCGCCTCTTCGCCCGCCAGGTAGATGCGTGCGCCCTTCCCGCCCAGCTTGGTCCGCTGCTTGTAGAGCCATTCGAGCGCCTCGTAGCCGACCTCGATCGCATCCGGAAATGGATGCAGCGGTGCCAGCGGGTAGGCCATCGACACCACGGTGGCGCCCGCCTGCACCAGCATGCGCGCCACGGCACGGCCGTCGTCGAGGTCACCATTCGAGAAGTTGCCGCCATGGAAGTGCAGCACCAGCGGCCGGTCGGTCGGCACACCCCGGCCGGTGCGCACGCCGTAGGTGCGGGCCGCCACCGGTTCGCGCTTGGGCAACAGGATGGTGATGTCGTTCTCGGCCACGGCCGGCAACGCGGCAAGGCCGGATGGCTCGGTGGCGGTGGGCACGGTGCGGGTGGACATGGTGAACCTGTGGGCGGTCGGTTGGATGAACGATGGATGAAATGTACGGGCGCCAGCGCGCGCCGAAAGAGGGACTTTGCCACCTCACCGTTTCCCCCAGACGAACAATCGATGCCGCAGCTGCGTGTGAGAATTCGCCGACGCAGCGACGCGCTGCGGCAGTCAGAGGCCACAAGCCGACCAAAGAGCAGGAACAACGGATGGATCAGATCCAGGCAATGAGGGTCTTCGCCCGCGTGGTGGAAACCGGCAGCTTCACGCGCGCGGCCGACTCGCTGGCCCTGCCCAAGGGCACGGTCACCAAGCAGATCCAGGCGCTGGAGGCGCGGGTGCGCGTCAAGCTGCTCAACCGCACCACCCGCCGCGTGACCGTGACGCCCGACGGCGCCGCCTATTACGAACGCGCCTCACGCCTGCTCACCGAGCTGGACGACCTCGACGCCAGCATGACCAACGCCCAGGCCAATCCGTCCGGGCGCTTGCGCATCGACGTGGGCTCGTCGATGGCCAACCTGCTGCTGATCCCGAACATCGAGAGCTTCTACGAGCGCTTCCCCGACATCCAGCTCGACATGGGCGTGTCGGACCGCATCGTCGACCTGATCGCCGACAACGTCGACTGCGTGATCCGGGTCGGCGAGATCAGCGATCAGTCGCTGGTGGCGCGCCGCATCGGCCACCTGCCCTTCGTCAATGTCGCCTCGCCCGCCTATGTACGGCGCCACGGCGTGCCAAAGCATCCGCACGACCTGGAGAAGAGCCACCGCGTGGTGAACCATTTCTCCGGCAACACGCGGCGCATGTACCCTCTGGAATTCAACAAGGACGGCGAGCACATCGAGCCCGATGCGCCCTACCGCATGGCGGTCAACGAGAGCAACTCGCACACCACGGCGGTGCTGGCCGGGCTGGGTGCCTCGCAGATGGTGACCTTCATCGCCCAGCCCTATCTGGACCGCGGCGAGCTGGTCCAGATCCTGCCGGACTGGACGCGCGAACCGCTGCCGATCTACGTGGTGTACCCGCCGAACCGGCATTTGAGCGCCAAGGTACGGGCCTTCGTCGACTGGGCGGCGGAGCTGTTCGGCAAGCATCCGCAGCTGCAGCGCAGCTGAGCGCCGGCACGCCGCCGCAAATATTTCTGGCGGCGCCCTTCAAGTTCGGCCTGCGGATGCCGCTATTGGGAGTGGGTGGGACCCAACCCGCCACCAGATCCACCTTTTCCGCAAGCCCATGGAACATCAGTCGCACGGACAGGCCTACGCACCCGGCCAGACGAAGACACCGCCAGACGAAAGCGCCGATGACTTCGGTCACCGCGATCCGATCGTGATCGGCGCGCGGCTGCGCAACCTCGTCAACGGCAGCGATTTCCTCACCGTCCAGTACGTCGGCGGGCAGCTCGTGACGCAACTGCTCGACGTGGATGCACGCGCGCGCACCTTCACGGTCGACTGGGGGGCTGCGACCACGCAGAACCGCGGGCTGCTGGGCGCGCCGGATTGCCGGTTCAGCGCCGAGCCGGAAGGCGTGCGTGTCGAATTCGCCACCAGCTCGCCGCGCGAGACCAGTTTCGAAGGCTTGCCCGCGTTCGAGTTCGACTTTCCCGAGATGCTCTATTACCGGCAGCGCAGAGAGCACTTCCGCATCGAAGCCCCCGTGCTCAGCACCTACTCCTGCACCGGTTCGCCGCCCGAGGGTGGGGACACGTTCCGCTTCGACGTGCACGACCTGTCGCTCGGCGGGGTCAGCATTCGCACCACGGACGAACGGGTGGCCGAGTGGCCGGTCGGCACTTGCCTTCGGAATTGCGAACTCTCGCTCGGCACGTTCGGGCGGTTTTCGGTCGACCTGGAACTGATTTCGCACCGGCTCACCGTTCAGCCCAATGGCGTGAGGCGCCACCGGATGGGGCTGCGCTTCGTCGCGCTGCCGGGCAAGGTCGAAGGCAAGCTGCAGCGGCTCATCACGCATCTCGAACTGAGGCGATACGCGCTGGCACGGTAAGGAGCACACCGTCGCATGGCGGTCTGTCGGCATTCGCCGACACGCACGGGCGGGTTGCCCTGCCCCGCCTGGCGGCCTGGGTGGGCGATGGTCGCTCGTCACCAACGGAGAACGCCATGACCACACCCCCGAAGCCCAGCCAAGCCGATCACCGCGAAGAGCCGGAGATCACTCAGGAAGAAGCCGTGCCCACCGACGGCAAGGACGTCGAGGGCGAGGAAATGATGAAGCAGGTGCGCAACAAGAAACTCGAAGAGCAGCCCGGCGAGGAGAAGTCGGAGGACTGACGCTCAGCGCGCGCGCAGCGCCTGCACCGCGGCGTGCAGGGCCGCCTGCGATGCCGGCGGCAGCACCGCCAGACGCAGCGCCTCCGGCAGGCCGAAAGAGGCGGCTTCGCGCACCTTGATGCCATGGCCGCGCAGGCCGTTCGCCAGAGCTGGAATATTCTCTGCCGCCGGCCGCACGCAGAAAAAGTTGGTCACGGTTGGCAGGCATCCCCATCCCAGCAATTCACACAGTGCGATCTGTTGCTGCTTCCAGTCGGCCAGGGTCGTGCGCGTGCGCTGCAGATGTGCCTGCGCCTCGGGCGATGTCCATGCGCCGAGCAGCGCGACGCCGTGGCTGCCGACCGGCCACGAGGGCGCGAGCTGTGCCACCGCGTGGTGCATGGCACGGTCCGCGCGAGGCGCGATCGCATAGGCCGCGCGGCTGCCGGTCAGGCCCAGCGCCTTGTTGGGCGTGACGAGCTGCCAGACCCGATCGCGCTGTGCGGTCGTGAGCGACAGTGCACCGTCCAGCCGCAACGGCTCGTAGGCCAGGTCGAGCACGCAGCTCGCGCCGTCCGGCAATCGATTGATGCGTGCGCCGAGCCCCGACTCCGCCTGGCCCAGCGGGCTCGACGGATCGCAGGCCCAGTGCAGCGACGGCGTGGGCGTGCCCGCCCGCTCGCCATCGCTCCAGGTCACCGCAGTCAGCCCCCAGGCGCGCGCGGCACGCCGATAGTCGCCATAGCTGTGCGGTGGCAAAGCGACATGGCGCCCGCCCCGCGACGCGAAGGCCGCGGTGAGGCGGAAGATGAATTCACTGGCGCTGGCCGCCATGACGATGCGCGACGCATCGACGTCATGGAAGCGCGCCAGCGTTTCGCGCAGCGCGGTGTATTGCGGGTCGGGATAGTGGGCCGCATCGACGGCCTGGAGCGCCGCGAGCGTGACGGGGCACGGGCCGCAGGCGTTGCCGTTGGTCGAGAAGTCATGCGCCGGCACGCCTTGCGCATCGGGGCCACCGTGCACGATGGACGCGCTCATCGGCGAGGAAAAGGGAGAAGACATGGCGGACGGAGGATACGCAGGCCCGCAACGGCCGCTCAGGGGCGCGCCGTCCAGGCTGCCAGGAGAAAAGCCGCCGTCGCCAGTGTCACCGCCGCGCGCACGGCATGGCCACCGAAGCGCGCCGCATGCCGCGCGTCGCCGGATTGCGGCCGCCGCCCGTCGGCATTCAGCACATAGACACCCGGCTTGCCCAGCCGGACGCCCAAGCGCAGCGCCATGGCGGCCATCGGCCAGCCGCTGTTGGGCGATGGGGTTCGCCCGGCCTCGCGCCGCAACAGGCGCCAGCCAGGACGGCGTGCCAGGCCGTGCAGCAGCAGCGCAGTGATGCGTGCGGGCACCCACGACAGCGCGTCGTCCGCCCGCGCAGCCCATTTGCCGGACCAGGTCCAATCGCGGCCGTTGCGCAGGCCGAGGTAGCCCCACATCGCGTCGGCCGTGTTCGCGAAGCGATAGACCGCGGCGCCCGGCAGGCCGAGCAGCACGAACCAGACGATCGGCGCGACCACCGAGTCGTTGAGGTTCTCGGCCAGCGATTCGATGGCGCTTTCGCGCACCTCGGCCGCACTGAGTTCACTCACGTCTCGGCTCACCAGCCGGGCGAGCTGGGCGCGGCCGGCGTCCAGCGAGATGCCCAGCGCAGCCTCGACCGCCAGCACCTCGTCGCGCAGCATGCGCCAGGCAAGCAAGGGCTTGAGCAGCAGGCCGAGCCCCAAGGCGGTGGCCCAGAACGGCAGCTTCCACAAGGCGCGTTCGACAGCGAAGGCGATGCCGGCCACCACCACCGCACCCGCGCACCAGGCGAGCGCGCCGCCGATGAAGGGCGCAGCGCGCGCGGCCGACATTCCCACCGGCGCGATGCGGCCTCCGATCCATCCCAGGTAGTGGC
>CALRYR010000270.1:0-6248 GCA_943372425.1 Variovorax sp. YR752
ATGCGTTTCTGCTGGGCTAGGTCAGTCGCGTGTACCCCGGGGTGTACCCAAGGATAGAGACGACGTAAGAGAATGTGGATTGGCGCGGCCTGCAGGGCTTTTTTGGATTCAGCCCCAGCCACCAAATACAAAGCCCTTGAATCCTCCCGGATTCAAGGGCTTTTTCGTTGGCCTCACCCCGCCGCAAGGCGGGGTGAGATCACCGCATCAGAAGTCCACCAAACTCAACCCGATGCTCAGCACCGTGCGCTTGCGGTTGTAGTCGACCAGCGTGTCGCCGTAGCCATAGAAGAGCTGCGTGTGAAAGCGGAGGTTGCTCGTGACCGGGTCGCCGATGGCCTTGAGCCACTCGAGGCGGATCGAGCCCTTGCCGCTGTCGCGCAGGTTGTTGCGCACGGTCACGCCCAGCGTGTTGTCGCGGTTGTAGTTCCAGCGGCCCGAGACTTCGGCGCGGCCGATGTAGTTGGCGATGTCGGGGTTGTCGTCGTCCTCGGCGGATTCCTTCCAGCGCTGCCAGATGCGGCCGGTGATCTGGAAGCGGTCGTCCAGTTCGGCGCCGGCCATCAGGTAGGTGCGGTTCCAGCTGCGCGACAGGGGCAGGGCCTGGCCGTTGGACTGGTGGACGATGCCGATGCCGGTGTAGCGCCAGCGCCAGCCGCCGGGCAGCTTGAAGTCCGTCGGGTAGACGTACATCAGCTCCGGTTCGTGATCGGTGGTGCGGAAGGGGCGGGAGAGGTCGCCGTTGAACAGTTGCCAGGTCGACTGCTGCGTGTAGCCGAACCAGAGCGAATCCTTCTTCTCCGGATCGTTCTGCGTCAGCAGGCCCTGCGCGATCTTCGTGCGCACCGACAGGCCGATGCGCATCTCGTTGGCCTGGTAGTCGGTCGGCGTGCCGTCGTGTCCCGCCGCGGGCGATGTCGGGGTGTCGGGTTTGTGCGTGGCCGCAGAGACGCCGACGAAGAGCGGGCGGTAGCCACGGAAACCGAAGGTGCCGCAGTCGGTGCCGGTCTCGAGTTCCCAGAAGCGCGAGAGCGCCGAGTACTGGCGGTCGCGGCAGCCTTGCTCGGTGGCGACAGCGACGACGCGCGTCGCGGGCACGGCAGCGTCGACCGGCGGCGCCGGCGTGGTGGCGAGCACGGGCGGCGCACTGGGGATGACGGTCGCGGGCAGCGTCTGCTGCTGCGACCAACGGTCGAAGCACGCCAGCCGGGCCTCGTTGTTGCCCGCGAGTTTCTGGCATTGCTGCCAGGTGAGATCGGAGGTGGCCAGCGGGCTCGCGGGCTTGTCGGCCGGCTGTGCCTGCGCGGCGACGCCGAGTGTCGTGAGCAGGGCCGCAAGGGTCGTGCGGTGCAAAGTCATGGTCCGGTCTTTCGAAGAACGAAGGGTTGGGTGCGGTCGTCGGCCGAGTTTCGCCAGGTGCCCCGGAACTCCCGGCCGCACGAGCCGGGCTGCATTTCACCGGCCCAGACGGCGCTGATGCTCAGGCCGTCCTGGGACTCGTCGAGGATGAGGAAACCGGCGTCGTCGATGTCGCCCGAGAGTTGGGCGCTTCGACCGTCGCGAACGATGGTGCCACGCACGCTGCCCGCGTATTCGGGATGTTGGCGCATTTCCACGTCAGCCGGCGCCGGGAGATCGCCGAAGCGCGCTTCCCAGCGTCCATAGAGCGCTTCGACAGGCAGATCGGTGGCATTCGTTGCGCAGGCCGTGGTGCCCGGCTCGGCGGCCAGGGCCGTGGCTGGCAGAGCGCCGCACAGCAGCAGGGCAAGCAACCAGGGCCGCGCGCTCATGAATCGGCCGCGCTGGCCGCGGCGGCGGCTGCGCCGTCCTGCACCTTCCGCGCGAACTCCGCGCGCAGGGCCTTCAGCTTTTCGCGTGGGTCTTCGCGGGTGGTCTTCTTGTCCAGCGCCATCTCCGCAATGAAGCGGCTGGGCTGGGCGGCGATCATCTCGCGGCCTTTCTTACGGCGCTTGGTCCAGCTCACGGCCAGGCTGCGCTGGGCGCGGGTGATGCCCACGTACATGAGGCGGCGCTCTTCCTGCAGACGGGTGAGCGTGTCGTCGCTGATCTTCTGCTGGCGGCCGTCGTCGTCGTCGAGCTTGAAGGGCAGCAGGCCCTCGTTCACGCCGATGAGCATCACGTGCGGCCATTCGAGGCCCTTCGATGCGTGCAGCGTGGAGAGCGTGACCACGTTCTGGTCCTGCTCGCGTTCGCTGATGGTCGACAGCAGCGAGATGGTCTGCGCGACTTCGAGCAGGTTCTTGCGCTCGCTCTCGACGTTGGCGCCCGAGGCATCGTCGATCTCGCCGCCGCAACGCGCCGCCATCCAGTCGCAGAACTCCAGCACGTTGGTCCAGCGGCTGGCCGCCGCCTGCTCGCTGTCCTCGCCGTCGTAGAGGTGCTTCTCGTAGTCGATTTCCTTGAGCCACTCGGCCAGGAAGGCGCGCGCGTTCTCGGCGCCGACGGTCTGCTTGGCGCGGTACTGCAGGTCGTTGATGTAGCGGCCGAACTCGTGCAGGCCTTCGAGCGTGCGCTTGGGCATCACGGCGGGCAGCGACGCGCTGAAGAGCGCCTCGAACAGGCTCAGCTTGTACTGGCTCGCGAAGGTGCCCAGCGCGGCGAGCGTGGTGTGGCCGATGCCGCGCTTGGGCGTGGTCACGGCACGCAGGAAGGCCGGGTCGTCGTCGTTGTTGGTCCACAGGCGGAACCAGCCGCACAGGTCCTTGATTTCGGCGCGGTCGAAGAAGCTCTGGCCGCCCGACACCTTGTACGGAATCTGCGCCTTGCGCAGCGCCTGCTCGAACACGCGCGCCATGTGATTGGCGCGGTAGAGGATCGCGAAGTCGCGGAACTCCTTGTGCTGAGAGCTCTGGCGCAGGCTCTGGATGCGCGCCACCGCGCGCTCGGCCTCGTGCGCCTCGTTGTCGGCATCGACGATGCGCACCGGCTCGCCTTCGCCGAGTTCGCTGAACAGCGTCTTCGGGAACAGCTTCGGGTTGGGGCCGATCACGTTGTTCGCCGCGCGGAGGATGGCGCTGGTCGAGCGGTAGTTCTGCTCCAGCTTGATGACCTGCAGCGTCGGGTAGTCGATCGGCAGCTTCTTCAGGTTGTCGAGCGTGGCGCCGCGCCAGCCGTAGATCGATTGGTCGTCGTCGCCCACCGCGGTGAAGTGGCCGCGCGTGCCGACCAGTGCCTTGAGCACCTCGTACTGCGTGGCGTTGGTGTCCTGGTACTCGTCGACCAGCACGTGGCCGAGCGCGGCCTGCCATTTCTCGCGCACGTCGTCGTGCTCGCGCAGCAGCTTGAGTGGCATGCCGATGAGGTCGTCGAAGTCGACGCTCTGGTAGGCCGTCAGGCGCTCTTCGTAGCGCGCCATGATCTGCGCCGTGATGCGCTCGTTGTCGTCGGCCGCGGCGGCTTCGGCCTGGGCTGCGTTCAGGCCCATGTTCTTCCACTTGCTGATGGTCCACTGCCAGATGCGGGCAGTGGCTGCGTCGGTGGTGCCGCCCGCGTCCTTCAGGATCTTCGTCACGTCGTCGCTGTCGAGGATGCTGAAGGCCGGCTTCAGCCCGAGCACCGCGCCGTCCTCGCGCATCATGCGCACGCCCAGCGCGTGGAAGGTGCACACCACCACATGCTTGGCATCGCGCCCGATCAGCCCTTTGGCGCGCTCGCGCATCTCGGCGGCGGCCTTGTTGGTGAAGGTGATGGCGGCGATGCGCTTGGGCGCCATGCCCGCCTGGATCAGCCGCGCGATCTTGTGCGTGATCACGCGCGTCTTGCCCGAGCCCGCGCCCGCGAGCACGAGGCACGGGCCGTGCAGGTAGTTCACGGCGTCCTGCTGGGCGATGTTCAGACCGGAAGACATTCGGTGATCGGGGTGGCGCAGACGCGGCGCGCGAAAAGCGGGGAGGGCGCGGGGTGGGACGGGAAGCGAGCAATGATACCGGCCGGCCCCTTGCAGCGGCCCTGCCACGGTCTTGGCGACAATCGCGGCCGTGCTCCAGATCTTCGCCGTCACCTTTCCCTTCTTCGCGCTCATCGCGGCCGGCTATTTGGCGGCGCGCCGGCGCATCCTGCCGCTGGATGCGATTCCGGGGCTGAACGTCTTCGTCCTGTACTTCGCGCTGCCCTGCATGCTGTACCGATTCGGCGCGCGCACCCCGATCGACAAGCTGCTCGACGGCAGCGTGGCGCTGGTCTGGGGCGTGGGTGCGCTGCTCGTGGTGGCGCTCACGCTGTGGTTCACGCGGCGCGGTCGCATCGGCTGGAACGACGGCGCCTTCGGTGCGCTGGTCGCGGCCTTCCCCAACACCGGCTTCATGGGCGTACCGCTGCTCGCCACGCTCTTGGGCAGCCAGGCGGCGGCGCCCGCGATCATCAGCATGATCTTCGACATGGTCGTCACCTCGTCGCTGTGCATCGCGCTGTCACGGCTCGACTCGGCCGGGGAGTCCGGCGCACGGCATGCGCTCCGGCAGGCCTTTCGGGGCATGGTGATCAACCCGTTGCCGTGGTCGATCCTCCTGGGTGCGCTGGCCTCCTCGATGCAGTTCACCCTGCCGGGGCCGCTCGATGCCGCGGTCGGCATGCTCGCGGACGCCGCGTCGCCGGCCGCGCTCTTCACGATCGGCGCGGTGCTCGCGCGTTCGGCGTTGCTGTCGAAGGGGCGCGATGGGCGCCGCGCTCCGGCGAGCGACGTGCTGCCGGTCGTGGCCGCCAAGCTGCTGCTGCATCCGCTGCTGGTCTACGCGCTGGGGCGCGCCGCGATCGCGCTGGGGCTGCCGCTGAGCGATGCGGCACTGACGGTGATCGTGCTGGTCGCGGCGCTGCCGAGCGCCAGCAACGTGTCGATGCTGGCCGAGCGCTTCGGCGCCGACAACGGGCGCATCGCGCGGATCATTCTGTGGACGACCGTGGCCGCCTTCGTGACCTTCCCGCTGGCCGTGCGCTGGCTGACCTAACCTGCCGCGTGCCTCAGATCTGCTGCGGGTCGACGTCGATCAGCCAGCGGATCACGCCCTTGCCCTCAGGCGTGCGGCGCAGGCCGTGCAGCAGCGGCTGCCACTGCGCCAGCAGGCGCTGCAGTGCGGCGCGCGAGCCGCTTTCCACCAGCATCTGCGCGCGCTCGACGTTGGCCACGCGCTGGATGGCGAGCGGCACCGCCGGGTAGCGTGTCACGCGGTCGGCGCCTTCCAGCGCGTCCGCGGCCACGCTCGCGGCGTTCAGGAAGGCCTGTGCCGCCTCCTGCGTCTTGGCGTCGGCGCGCAGCAGCGCCTGGTAGGCGAAGGGCGGCATCGCCGCCGCGCGGCGTTCGGCCAGTTCGCCCTGGGCGAAGGCGGGGTAGTCGTGGCGCCGCAGCGCGGCGAACAGCGGGTGGTCCCGGTGGCTGGTCTGGATCCACATCTCGGCGGTCGTGCCCTGTGCGGCCAGGTAAGCCGCATCGCGCCCGGCCCGGCCGGCCGACTGCATCAGCAGGCTGAACAGCCGCTCCGGCGCGCGAAAGTCGCTGGAGAACAGCGCTCCGTCGGGGTTGACCGCCGCCACCAGCGTGATGCGCCGGAAGTCGTGCCCCTTGGCGATCATCTGCGTGCCCACCAGCACGTCGACATCGCCGGCGTGCACGGCGGCCAGCTGCGATTCGAGCGCGCCCTGCTTGCGCGTGCTGTCGGCGTCGATCCGGGCCACGCGCACCGGGCTGCCGTCGGGCCGCTGCACCGGTGCCAGCAACGCACCCAGGTGCTCCTCCAGCTGTTCCGTGCCACGGCCGACCGGCGCGATGTCCGGGTTGCCGCAGGCCGGGCAGGCCCGCGGCACGCGTTCGGCGAAGCCGCAGTGGTGGCAGCGCAGCGTGCGGTCGATCTTGTGGAAGACCCGGTAGGCGCTGCAGTGCGGGCATTCGCTCTTCCAGCCGCAGTCGCCGCAGGCCAGCACCGGCGCATAGCCGCGGCGGTTCAGGAAGACCATGCTCTGCTCGCCGCGGGCGATGCGCTGGCCGATGGCGTCGAGCAGTCCGGCCGACAGCACCGTCTTCGGCGGTTGCAACGCCATGTCGACCAGCCGCACCGCCGGCAGCGCGCCGGCGCCGACGCGCGAGGGCATCGCCAGGCGCAGGTAGCGGCCACCGGGGTCATCGCCTTCGGCCGGGCGGCTCTGGTGCCAGCTCTCGAGCGAGGGCGTGGCGGAGCCAAGGATCACCTTGGCGCCTTCGTTCCGGCCCCGCCACACCGCCAGGTCGCGCGCCGAGT
>CALRYR010000271.1:0-6233 GCA_943372425.1 Variovorax sp. YR752
GTGTGTTCAGGTGCGCCAGCAGTTCGGTGGCGCGCGCCGCCGCAGCGCCTTCCAGGTCGACGAAGACGATGTTTGTCTGCGGGGCCTCGACGCGCAGGCCTTCGATGCCGGACAGGCCGGCCGCGAGCCGATGCGCCAGCGCATGGTCGCTGGCGAGCCGGTCGATGTGGTGGTCGAGCGCATGCGACGCGGCCGCGGCCAGCAGCCCGGCCTGGCGCATGCCGCCGCCCGCCATCTTGCGGATGCGGTGCGCGCGCGCGATCAGCTCGCGCGAGCCACACAGCGCCGAGCCGATCGGCGCGCCCAGCCCCTTGCTGAAGCACACCGACACGCTGTCGAAGCACTGCGCGATGCGACGTGCCTCGGCGCGCACGTCGGTGCCCAGCGCCGCGGCCTGCGCCGTCGCCGCGTTGAAGAGACGCGCGCCGTCGAGGTGGCGCTGCAGTCCGCGCGACTTGGCGAGGTCGGTGGCGGCCTGCACGTAGCCGAAGGGCAGCAGCTTGCCGCCCAGCGTGTTCTCCAGCGCCAGCAGCTTCGTGCGCGCGAAGTGCGCGTCGTCGGGCTTGATGGACGCTTCGATCTGCGCGAGCGGCAGCGTGCCGTCCGGCGCGTGGTCGAGCGGCTGCGGCTGCACGCTGCCGAACACCGCGGCGCCGCCGCCTTCCCAGCGGTAGCAATGCGCCATTTGACCCACGATGTACTCGTCGCCTCGGCCGCAGTGCGCGAGGATTGCGCAGAGGTTGCTCTGCGTGCCGGTGGGCATGAAGAGCGCGGCCTCGAAGCCGAGCATGGCCGCGATCTTTTCCTGCAGCGCGTTGACGCTCGGGTCGGCGCCGAACACGTCGTCGCCCAGGGGCGCGGCGGCCATCGCGGCGCGCATGGCGGGCGTGGGCTGGGTGACGGTGTCGCTGCGCAGGTCGACGGCGGTGTTCGGCATGGGCTCAGTCCAGGAAGTTCTTGAGCATGGCGTGGCCGTGCTCGGTGAGGATGGATTCGGGATGGAACTGCACCCCTTCGATTCGCACGTCATGCGCGAAGCCGGGGTGGCGCACGCCCATGATCTCGCCGTCGTAGGTGCTTGCCGTGATGGCCAGCGCGGCCGGACAGCTGTCGCGTTCGATCGCCAGCGAGTGGTAGCGGTTGACGATGAACTTCTCGGGCAGTCCGGCGAACACGCCTTCGCGGGTGGTCGTGATCTCGCTGGTCTTGCCGTGCATGAGCTGCTGCGCGCGCACGATCCTGCCACCGAAGGCCGCGCCGATGGCCTGGTGGCCCAGACACACGCCGAGGATCGGCAGCTTGCCCGCGAAGGCCTGGATCGCCGCCACCGACACGCCGGCTTCGGCCGGCGAACACGGGCCGGGCGAGATCACCAGCCGCGCCGTGCCGGCCGCGATGCGCTCGCCGATGCCGGCCACGTCGATCTCGTCGTTGCGCACCACCTCGACCTCCGCCCCCAGCTCGCCGAAGTACTGGACGATGTTGTAGGTGAAGGAGTCGTAGTTGTCGACCATCAGCAGCTTCATGGCTTCGCTCCGATCCGATGCACGCCCTTCACCACGGGGAAGACGTTGAAGTTGATGAGCAGGCCGAGCCGGTGGCCCGACAGCCGCACCGCCGCCTGGGCCTGCGCGCGGTGCAGGTCGTCGAGCGTATCGACCGCCCGCACCTGCACCACCATCGCCTGTTCGATGACGAAGTCGGCGCGGCACACGTCGCCGAGCGCACGGCCCTTGTAGCTCGCGGCGACCGGCACGTCGCGCTCGAAGCCGATCTCGCGTTCGGCCAGTTCGATGGCCAGCGCGGCGGCGTACACCGACTCGGGCAGGCCGGTGCCGAGCACGCGCTGCACTTCGACGGCGGCGCCGATGATCTCGTGCGAGAAGTCGTTGTTCTGAATATCGTCGGCCATCACTCGAGTCCCTCTTCCACCAGTTCGGCCGCCCGCAACAAGGCACGCGCCTTGGCTTCGGTCTCTTTCCATTCCAGTTCGGGCACCGAGTCGGCCACCACGCCGGCCGCGGCCTGCACGTGCAGCACCTGGTCCTTGATGACGCCGGTGCGGATCGTGATGGCCACGTCCATGTCGCCCGCGTAGCTGATGTAGCCGCAGGCGCCGCCGTAGAGGCCACGTTTGATCGGCTCGAGCTGATCGATGAGTTCCATCGCATGCACCTTGGGCGCGCCGGTCAGCGTGCCGGCGGGGAAGGTCGCCTTGAGCACGTCGATGGCGGTCATGCCGTCCTTCAGCGTGCCTTCGACGTTGCTCACGATGTGCATCACGTGGCTGTAGCGCTCGACCGCGAAGGCCTCGGTCACCTTCACGGTGCCGGTCTTCGCGATGCGCCCGATGTCGTTGCGCGCCAGGTCGATCAGCATCACGTGCTCGGCGCGCTCCTTGGGGTCGTTGATGAGTTCCTGCTCGGCCGCCTTGTCCAGTTCCATCGAGGCGCCGCGCGGCCGCGTGCCAGCCAGCGGGCGGATCGTCACCTTCTGCTCACCATCGGCCGTGTTCTCCTGGCGCACCAGGATCTCGGGCGACGCGGCCACCACGTGGAAATCGCCCAGGTGGTAATAAAACATGTACGGCGACGGGTTGAGCGAACGCAGCGCGCGGTAGAGCGACAGCGGCGACTCGGTGTAGCGCTTGCTGATGCGCTGGCCGATCTGCACCTGCATGAAGTCGCCGGCGGCGATCAGTTCCTTGGCGCGTTCGACCGCGGCGATGTAGTCGGCCTTGGCGAAGCTGCGTTCCGCCGGATGCGCCTGCGACGCCTTCACCTGCGGCGCGCTCACGGAATACTTCAACTGCTCGCGCAGTTCGCGCAGCCGGCGCTTGGCCACCGCGTAGGCCTCGGGCTGCGCCGGGTCGGCGTAGACGATGAGATAGAGCTTGCCCGACAGGTTGTCGATGACGGCCAGCTCCTCGCACTGCAGCAGCAGGATGTCGGGGCAGCCGAGCGTGTCGGGCGGGCAGGAGTTTTCGAGCTTCTTCTCGACATAGCGCACCGCGTCGTAGCCGAAGTAGCCCGCCAGGCCACCGCAGAAGCGCGGCAGGCCGGGCCGCAGCGCGACCTTGAAGCGCTTCTGGTAGGCCGCGATGAAGTCCAGCGGGTTGCCTTCGGCCGTCTCGACCACCTGGCCGTCAGTCACGACCTCGGTGCGCGCCGCGGCGCCGAAGCCACTCGCGCGGATGAGCGTGCGCGCCGGCAGGCCGATGAAGCTGTAGCGGCCGAATCGCTCGCCGCCGACGACGGATTCGAGCAAAAAGCTGTACTTGCCGCCGTCCTTGGTGTGGGCCAGCTTCAGGTAGAGCGAGAGCGGGGTTTCGAGGTCGGCAAAGGCCTCGGCCATCAGCGGGATGCGGTTGTAGCCCTGCGCGCTGAGGCTTTTGAATTCGAGTTCGGTGATCACGGTGGGGGTCTCCGTCGGCCAGCGGACCCTTCGTTCGGTCGCTGGCGGGTCATTCAGGAATCTGGCGCCGAGTCGGTGGGACCGGGGCCGCGGGCGCACGGCGTGCGCCGTGCCATCAAACAGGCAATGACGATGGCGTACGCCAAAGCCAGGCTCCCCGGCAGCCTTGACCTGTCTTGATGACGTGATGAATGAACATGGAGCGGCGAGTTTAGCCGAGCGTCGCGCCGCCGGCCAGTTCCGTCAGTTCGGTGAGCGAATCGACGACCGCATCGGCGTCGACCTGGCGCACCGGCTCGCCATGGTTGTAGCCGTAGCTCACCAGCACCACCGGGCAGCCGGCGGCGCGCGCGGCCTGCGCGTCGTTGCTCGAATCGCCGACCATCAGCGTGCGGGCGGGCAGCGTGCCGAGCGCTTCGCAGGTCCTGAGGAGCGGCAGCGGGTCGGGCTTCTTGCGTTCGAAGGCATCGCCGCCGAAGACCACCTCGAAGAAGCCGTCCAGGCCTTTCTGGGCGAGCAGCGGCCGGGCGAACGCGGTGGGTTTGTTGGTGAGGCAGGCCAGTCGCCAGCCGCGGTCACGCATCGCCTGCAGGCCGGCGATCACCCCGTCGTAGACCGCCGAGTGCCGGCCATTGATGTCCAGGTAGTGGTGCTGATAGCGCGCGTAGGCCTGCGGGCAAAGCGTGTCCGGCGCCCCGACGTATCGCAGCACGGCGTGGATCAGGTGCTCCGACCCCTTGCCGACCATGCGGCCAACGGCGGCGGTGTCAACCGTCGGCAAACCGAGGTCGGCAAGCATGGCATGCAGGGCGGCGACGAAATCACCGAGGGTGTCGACCATGGTGCCGTCGAGATCGACGATGGCGGCATCCACGTGGACCTGGTTCAAGAAGCTGGCGTTCACATCGATCAAGAAGAGTCCAAGAAAAACGTCCGACTCTATCGAGATCCGCGGACCCGAATTCCTGCGCCCTGTTTGCCGTCAATAGGTCTCCAAGTGCAGGCGCCCCTCTTTCTTCAATGTGGCGGCGAGTTGCTCCCAGGGCAGGCCGGCTTCCTGCGCGACATCGCGCAATGCCAGCAACACGCCCTCCTCCATGCTCTTGAGGCCGCACACGTAGAAGTGGGTGTCAGAGTCGCCCAGCAGCGCAACGAGGTCGGCGGCGCGCTCGCGCATGGCGTCCTGCACATAGCGCCGCTGCTGTCCAGCGATGCGGGAGAAGGCCAGGTTGATGTCGATGAAGTCCTTGGGCAGGCTCTGCAAGGGGCCGAAATAGGGCAGCTCCTGCTGGGTGCGTGCGCCGAAGAAGAGCATCAGCTTGCCGCCGTCGAACTTGCCGCTCTTGCGCAGGCGGCGGCGCCATTCGGTCATGGCGCGCATCGGTGCGCTGCCCGTGCCGGTGCAGATCATCACGATGTTCGACTTCGGATGGTTCGGCATCAGGAAGGTGGAACCGAAGGGCCCAACCACCGTCACCGTGTCGCCGACCTTCAGGTCGCAGACGTAATTGGAGGCGATGCCCCGCACCGCGTTGCCCTGATGGTCCTGCGTCACGCGCTTGACGGTCAGCGAGACGTTGTTGTACCCCGGGCGCTCGCCATTGCGCGGGCTGGCAACCGAGTACTGGCGCGGATGGTGCGCCTTGCCCAACGCGTCGGTGCCGGGCGGCACGATGCCGATCGATTGCCCCTCCAGCACCGGGAAGGGCATCGTGCCGAAATCCAGCACGACATGGTGCGTCTCGCTCTCGAAGCCGGCCTCGGTGCAGTTGAAGTTGCCGGTCACGGTCGCCGTCACCGGCCGCTTAGGCGCATAAAGGTTGGTGTAGGCATGGGCGGCGGACCACGGCGGCGTGGTCGCGCCGTAGCTCGTCGACATGAACGGCGTCTCGCCGGGCGTCACAACAGGCGCTTCGGCCACCACCGGTTCGGCCGCGGCCTCGCCCGCGTCCATGCCGGCCGCCACGAGTTCGTCGGCGCTCAGTTCCGGCGGCAGTTCTTCCCAGGTCAGTTGCTCTTCGATTGAGTAGGCCCGGACCACGGGCATGGTGCGCCAGTTGTCGATCGAACCCGTCGGGCAAGGCGAGATGCAGGCCATGCAGCCATTGCACACATCGGCCCGCACGACGTAGTTGTTGTCGTCGTGCGTGATGGCGTTCACGGGGCACGTGGCCTCGCAGGTGTTGCAGCGAATGCAGATTTCCGGGTCGATCAGATGCTGCTTGATGACGCCGGCTTCAACGGCCATGTCCATCGTGTTCACCCGAAGCGCACATACTCGAAATCGACCGGCTGGCGGTTGATGCCCATGACCGGCGGCGAGATCCAGCCCGCGAACTTGCCGGGTTCAATCACGCGGCCCATCAGCGAGGCGACGAAGGCGAAGTCCTCGGAGGTCGGCAGCCACTCGCTCTTCTTCGCCGCCCATTCCGCTTCGCCCACGACACGGCCGTCCGGCGACATCTTGATGCCGGCCAACGCGCCGATCTGGCGGTTGAAGGCCTTGTGCGGCACGGTCAGGCGCGTCGGGATGCCAGCCTTTTCCAGCACCTTGTTCCAGCGGTTCACGCCGGCCACCGAGTCCTTGATGAAGTCGTCGCGCAGCACCTCGTTCAGGGCATTGAGCATCGGCACGTCCTTCTCGACCAGCTGCCCATTCTGCACCTCCAGCACCTTGTACGTCTGGCCCTTGAGCACGTGGTCATCGGTGCGCTTGCCTTCCTCGTAACGGCCCTTGAGGCCCGAGCTGTAGAAGATGGCGGCGTTGCTCGACTGGTCGGCGCCGAACAGGTCGATGGTCACGCTGTAGTGGAAATTCA
>CALRYR010000272.1:0-6216 GCA_943372425.1 Variovorax sp. YR752
CGACGCAGGCGCGCGAAGTGGGCGAGCAGATCATCGATGCGCTCGACGTGCCTTTTGCGCTGGACACGCAGACCACCTACCAACGCGCCTGCAGCATCGGCGTCACGCTGTTCGACGGCGGGGAGCGCTCGATCGAAGAGCTCCTGAAGCAGGCCGACATCGCCATGTACGTGGCCAAGACCGCAGGCGGCAACTGCCTGCGCTTCTTCGAACCCGAGATGCAGGCCGCCGTCGCGGCCCGCTCCGCACTCGAGAACGAAATCCGCGAGGCGCTGTCGGCGCGTGAGTTCGTCCTGCACTACCAGAGCCAGGTCGATCGCAACGGCATCGTGATCGGCGCCGAAGCGCTGGTGCGCTGGCACCATCCGCGGCGCGGGCTGGTACTGCCTGGCGACTTCATCGCGGTGGCCGAAGACTCGGACCTCATCGTGGCCCTCGGCACCCAGGTGCTGGAGATGGCGTGCATGCAGCTGGCGGTCTGGCGACAGCGGGAGGACCGCCAGGGGTTGGCGCTCGCTGTCAACGTGAGCGCCAGGCAGTTCCGGCGCGAAGACTTCGCGGAGCAGGTGCAGCGGATTCTCGAGGCCACGGGTGCCGATCCGTCGATGCTGAAGCTCGAACTCACCGAGAGCCTGCTGCAAAGCCGGGTCG
This sequence comes from Variovorax sp. YR752, assembly GCA_943372425.1. Lineage (GTDB taxonomy): Bacteria > Pseudomonadota > Gammaproteobacteria > Burkholderiales > Burkholderiaceae_C > Variovorax. Next base: position 652 of record CALRYR010000272.1, read on the forward strand.
AGGAAACCATCCGGAAGATGCACCACCTGAAGGCCATCGGCGTGCGCTTCTCCATGGACGACTTCGGCACCGGTTATTCGTCCCTGTCGTACCTGACCCAGCTTCCGCTGGACCAGGTCAAGGTCGACAAGTACTTCGTCGGCAACATCGGACGCGATCCGAAGATCGAGATGATCGTGCAGACGATCATCGGCATGGCCCGCAACCTCGAGGTGGAGCTCATCGCCGAAGGCGTCGAGACGGAGGCGCAGTTGCGGTTTCTGCAGGACAACGGATGCCTCCGGTACCAGGGCTACCTGTTCAGCAGGCCACGGCCGATCGAAGAGTTCCAGTACAGGCTCGATGCGCCTGCGGGCTTGCAGGTCGCGCCGTCCCCGCAGGCAGAGACCGTCAAGCTCCCGCTTCCACCTGGATGACCTGAAAGTGGTGCGTGCCGTCGCGCGCCAGCTGCTCGACCAGGCCGAACTCCCAATCGAGGTAGGCCTGCATCGCCTCGGGCGGGGCATCGGTGCCTTCGTAGGGGCGGCGGTAGCGTTGCGCGCCCACCGAATGCGCGACGGCCGGGGCGCCGGTCTCGCGCCACGCGCTGGCGGGCGGTGGCGGGTCGATGACGTAAACCTCCCAGCCCATCTGCGCGAGCCAGGATGCCGTCATCGGTGCGCGCACGCCATCGTCGTCGGCCAGCACGATGCGTGCGCCGCGCACCGGCACCGCATGGTCGGTTTCCTGCACCAACTGGCCGCCGGGCGCGCTGGCGAAGCCGGGGAAGTGGCCCGCGGCGTATTCCTCGGGCGTGCGCACGTCGAAACGGTAGACGGTGCGTGTGGGCGATGCCAGCGTGCCCAGCGCATCGAACGCGATCCATCGCACGCCGGCCCGCTCGGCCACGGTGCGGGCACCGGCCTGGGCCTCGGCACGGCGGTTTTCGTCGACCGCGGGGGCCTGGCGCGACGCGCCGGTGTCGAGCACCTGGCCGGCCAGCTTCCAGCCGATGGTGCCGTTGCGAAGCGCCGCCACCGGGTTGGGCAGGCCGGCATTCACCAGCGACTGCGTGCCGATGATGCTGCGCGTGCGGCCGGCGCAGTTGACGATGATCCGCGTCTTCGGGTCCGGTGCGAGCGCGCGGGCCCGCAGCACCAGCTCGGCACCCGGCACGCTGGTCGCACTCGGGATGCTCATCGTGCGGTACTCGTCGAAGCGGCGCGCATCGAGCACCACCACGTCGGCCTTCGCGTCGATCAGCGCCTTCACCTCTTGCGCCGACAGCGAGGGCGTGTGCCGCTCGTGCTCGACCAGCTCGCCGAAGGACTTGCTCGGCACGTTGACGTCGCGGAACAGCTCGCCGCCAGCCGCGCGCCAACCGTCGAGACCGCCTTCGAGCGCGTGCACGTTCGTGTAGCCCAGCGCCGCGAAGCGCTCGGCGGCGGCGGGGACACGGTCGACGCCGTCCTGCTCGCCGTACAGCACGATGAGCGTGTCGCGCCGCGGAATGCGCCGCACGGCATCACGCGCGATCAGGTCGAGCGGCATGTTCGCCGCCCAGAGCGGATGCGCCTGCGCGAAGGGGTGTTCCTCGCGCAGGTCGATGAGCGCGATCTCGTCGCGGGCGAGCAGGTGCCGGCGGACGTCGGCGAAGGAAAGGGTGGAGCGTGTTGCGCGGGTCATGCGTTGCGCAGTTCGGCGGAGCGGTCCCAGAGGTTGGGCAGCAGGGTGTTCGAATAGCCCGAGACGAAGGGCTTGCGCCCGCCCTCGGCCGGATAGGTGTGGCGCCGCACCGCGCCGATGTTGGCGCCGTAGACGTGAATGCTGACCGACACGCGGTCGTCGTAGACGTTGCGCACGCGGTGCACATCGCCGACGGAGGGCGACACCGCCTCGACGTCGCCCGGCACCAGCCGCACCGGCGCGCCCTGCGGCACGGCACGGCCGTCACGCTCGACATAGGCCTGGCTTTCCTCGGCGCCGCGCAGCATGCCGATGAGGCCCCACACCGTGTGGTCGTGCACCGGCGTGGCCTGACCCGGTCCCCAGACGAAGCTGACGACCGAGAAGCGCTCGATCGAGTCGACGTGCAGCAGGTGCTGCTGGTAGTAGGTCGGGTGCGGCTGCGCGAAGGCCTCGGGCAGCCAGTCGTCGCGGGCCACCAGCGTGCGCAGCAGCGCACCGCCTTCGCCGAGGATGCGGTGCTCGTCGGGCTGCGTGTCGAGCAGGCGGCCGAAGCCGACGACGAAGTCGCGCAGCGGGGTGATGGCGCTGGCGACGTGTGAGGTGGCGGCGGCGTCTGGAGTCATCGTGTCTTTCTCCTTCATGGTTTGGCGGGGGCGTCAACCGGGCTTCTGCGCCTGGTCGCAGCGCACCTCGACATGCTCGATGGCATCGAGCGTGTCGCCGATGCGCGCCGCGCTGAGGCAACCGCCCCACACGCAGCCAGTGTCGGTCGAGATCAGGCCCGGCCGCGCGATCCAGCCCAGCGTCGACCAGTGGCCGAAGGCGATGGTCGCGCCGGCGGCACGGCGCTCCGGCACGTCGAACCAAGGCATGTAGCCGGGCGGCGGCGCATCGGCGCTGTCCTTGGTGTCGAAGTCCATCAGGCCGTCCGCGGTGCAGAAGCGCAACCGCGTCAGGCCGTTGACGATGGCGCGCAGCCGCGCGTGGCCGCTGAGCGCATCGTTCCACTGGGCTGGCTCGTTGCCGTACATGGTGCGCACGAACTCGCCCAGTGTCGGGCCGCGCAGCACCGACTCCACTTCAGCCGCCAGCACCAGCGTCTGCCCGACGCTCCACTGCGGCAGCACGCCCGCATGCACCATCAGCAGGTCGCGCCCGCCGACGGTCTGGTGCAGCGCCATCGACTGGTGACGCAGCCAGTGGATGAGCGCGTCGCGGTCGGGCGCGTCGAGGATGCCGTCGAGCGTGTCCTTGCGCCCGGACTTGCGCGCGCCGTGCGCCACGCCCAGCAGATGCAGGTCGTGGTTGCCCAGCAGGCTGCGCGCCGCGCCGCCCAGCCGCTGCACGCGCCGCAGCACGCCGGCCGAATCGGGCCCGCGGTTGACGAGGTCGCCCAGCAGCACGAGCGTGTCGCGGCTCGGCGAGAAGTCGATGTGGTCGAGCAGGCGCTGCAGTGCATCGTCGCAGCCCTGCACGTCACCGATCAAGTAAAGTGCCATGTCCCCATTCTCTCCCCCGTTCATGGATGTCTTCTTGCTGGCTTTGCTGACCACGCTCAACGCGTTGTTCGCAATGTCCGAAATGGCCCTTTCCACCAGCCGACGCGCGCGGCTCGCGGCGCTGGCCGAAACCGGGGACGCCGGCGCCGAAGCCGCGCTGAAGCTGATGGAGGACCCGACCCAGTTCCTCTCGAGCGTGCAGATCGGCATCACCTCCATCGGCATGCTCAGCGGCATCGTCGGCGAAGCGGCCTTCGCGGCGCCGCTGTCGGTGTGGATGGAAGGCGCGGGCATGGGTGCCGGCACGGCCAGCATCGCGTCGACCGCGGTGGTGGTGACCTGTATCACCTTCTTCACGATCATCTTCGGCGAGCTGGTGCCCAAGCGCATCGGCCAGCTCTACCCCGAGCCGGTCGCGCGTTTCGTGTCGCGGCCGATGCGCGCGCTGGCCACCGGCGCCAAGCCCTTCGTGCTGATGCTCTCGGGCGCCACGGCGATGACGCTCAAGCTGCTGCGCATCGATTCCAACGCGGCGCGCACGGTGACCGAAGAGGAAATCTCCGCCAGCCTGGAGGAGGGCGTCGACGCCGGCGTGATCGAGATGCACGAGCACCAGATGGTGCGCAACGTGTTCCACCTCGACGACCGTCGGCTCAGCTCGCTGATGGTGCCGCGCGCCGACATCGAATGGCTCGATGCCACCGACACCGTGGCCTCCAGCCTGCAGAAGGTGGCGGACGCCGGGGCGCTCAACCTCGTGCACTCCTGGTACCCCGTGTGCCGCAATTCGCTCGACGACGTGGTCGGCGTGATCAGCGTGGCGCACCTGCTGCGGCTCGGACCGCAGTACGAGGGTGCGATCGCCAGCGTGGCGCAGCCCGCGCTGTTCGTGCCCGAGACGCTGACGGGCATGGAGTTGCTGGAGCAGTTCCGCGTGCGCGGCGGCCGGCTGGTCTTCGTGGTCGACGAATACGGCGTGGTACAGGGTCTGATGACACCGCGCGACATGCTCGAAGCCATCACCGGCGAATTGCAGCCCAACACCACGACCGACGCCTGGGCGCGCCTGCGCGAGGACGGCGCCTGGGAGCTCGATGGCTTGATGCCCGTGTCGGAACTGCGCGCGCGCCTCGCCATCCGCGAACTGCCCGAGGAGGAACGGGGCCGCTACAACACCGTCGCCGGCCTGCTGATGTCGGTGTCGGGCCAATTGCCCATCGTGGGCGAGCGCATCGAATGCGCCGGGTGGGTGTTCGAGGTGGTCGCGCTCGACGGCCGCCGCATCGACCGCGTGCTGGCCCACGCTGGCACCGAGCCGGGCCATGAATGACCTCGAGTTCCAGTACCTGACGGGGCAGGCGCGCCCGGGCTTTCCGGCGCTGTTCGAAGCGTTCGAGCGGCGCAGCGCCGAGGCGGTGCGCGATGGCGCCTGCGAACTCGACCTGCGCTACGGCACGGCCGAACGCTGCACTTTCGACTTCTTCGACGCCGGCCCGGCCGCGCGCGGCGTGCTGGTCTACCTGCACGCCGGTTACTGGCAGTGGCGCGACAAGGCGGGCTTCCGCTTCATCGCGCCGGCGCTGGTGCGCCGCGGAGTGCATGTGGCGATGGTCAACTACCCGTTGTGCCCGACGGTGACGCTGGCCGATTTGACCGAGACCGTGCGCACCGCCGTGCCGACGGTGCTCGGCCGCGTCGATGCCGCGCTTCCGCTGATCGCGATGGGGCATTCGGCCGGCGGCCATCTCGCGATGGAGATGGCACTGACGGACTGGACCGCGCGGGGCTTGCCGATGGCCACGGTGGCCGGCGTGATCGCGCTGAGCGGGCTGTACGACCTGGCACCGCTGGCACAGACCTCGCTCAACGCGAACCTGCAACTCGATGCACAGACGGCTGCCGCCGCCTCACCGCTGTACCGCGCCACACCCGATGGCCCGCCACTGCTGCTGGCCGCCGGTGCCGACGAGACGCCAGCCATGCGCGAGCAGAGCCGTCGCATGCACGAGGTGTGGCTGGCGACGGGCAACGCCTCGGTGCTGCATTTCGAGCCGGACGCGGACCACTTCAGCCTGCTTCAGCAACTGGTCGCGCCGCGCAGCGCGCTGGGCCAGCAGGTCGATCTGCTGCTCGAACGCGCGCTCGGCTGAGGTCGAGTGTCCCCACGCACTGTGGGCTCGACGTTGACAGTGGAGATACAAGCTTGAATAGAATGAGAATCCTTCTCATTCTGAATTCAATGACGATGCCTGCCACTTCGCCGTTCGGCCGCCGCTCGGCCGTTTCCCTCGCTTTCGGGGTCCTCTCGCTGCAGGCTGCAGCCCAAACCCTCCCTGAAGTGCGCGTGGATGCCAGCGCGGAGAGCGAATCGGCGATCTCGCCCGTCGTGGGCTATCGC
>CALRYR010000273.1:0-6178 GCA_943372425.1 Variovorax sp. YR752
GTTCTTCGCCGGCAGGCTCGGGTTCGCGACGATCACCAGCGGCCCGCTGGTCAGTTGCGACACCGGGGCGAAGTCCTTCGACAGCGAATAGCCGAGGTTCTTGAAGAGCGACGGATTGATGGCGTGCGCCGTGGTCGCGACCACCAGCGTGTAGCCGTCGGCCGGGCTGCGCGCCACCAGTTCGGCACCGGGGTTGCCGCCCGCACCGGGGCGGTTGTCGATGATGAACTGCTGGCCCATCGCGTCCGACAGCTTCTGCGCGACCAGCCGCGCCACGATGTCGGTCGGCCCGCCGGGCGGGTACGGCACCACCAGCTTGACCGGCTTGGTGGGGTACGCCGGCGCTGGTGCCTGCGCCTGCGCGAAGGCCGGGGTGGCGAGACACAGCGCGGCGCCTGCTGCGGCGAGCAGGCGGCGGCGTGATGGGAAGCGGATCGCATGCATGTCTTTGTCTCCAGTCGTTCTGTTCTCGTTGACGGATGCCCCGATGCGCCGCGCGCTACCCGGTGGCGGGCGAAAAGCGGACCAGCGTGTGGCCGTCGTGCGCGAAGAAGCCGGCGGCCACGCGGTCGCCGATGCGCACGCCCGGGTCGGCATGCGCCATCAGGCGTGGTCCTTCGTCGAGTTGCGCGATGACCAGCGTGTACGGCGCGATCGCACGGAAGGCATCCGACGGCGCACGCGACACCACAGTCACCGCATGCAGCGTGGCGGTGCCGCGTGCCGTCTCCCATGCCAGGGCGTCGCTGCCGCAGTGCGCGCAGGCATAACGCGCCAGCGTCTGCACCGTGCCGCACGCGGTGCAGCGCTGGAAGCGCAGTTCGTGCCGCGCCAGGCCCTCGACGAAGGGCGCTGCGAGCGCGCTGGACGACGTGGCGGTCATGGCGAAGGTTCCTGCGAGAGGATCAGGCTCACATGCGAGGACATCACGCCGCCATCGGCGTGGACGAAGGCATGGCGCGGCCGGGCGACCTGACGCTCGCCGGCCTGGCCGGTCATCTGCCGGAACACCTCGACCGCGTGCGCCATGCCGCCGGCCACCCCGCAGTGGCCGAAAGACAGCAGGCCGCCGTGCGTGTTGAGCGGCAACGGGCCGCCCGGCGCGAAGTCGCCGTTGCGCACGCGCTGGGCCGCCCCGCCGCGCGGCGCGAAGCCGATCTCCTCCAGCAGCATGGTCAACGTGATCGTGAAGGAGTCGTAGATGCCGAGATGGTCGATGTCGGCCACGCCCAAGCCGGCGTCGGCGAAGGCACGCTGCGCCGCGATGGCGGCGCCGCACTGCATCACGTCGGCCATCGCGCTCAGGTGCTGGTGGCGATGCGCCTGGCCGGCGCCGGCCAGTGCGACACGCGCACCGTCGCCCGGCGCGGCCGAGACCACCAGCGCCATCGCGCCGTCGGAGCTCGGGCAGCAGTCCATCAGCGTGAGCGGCGCGGCGATCGGCTTGGAGGCCAGCACGTCGGCCACCGTGATCGGAACGGTGAGGTGCGCGCCCGGGTGCCGCGCCGCGTTGGCGCGCATCAGCACCGCGAACTCGGCGAGGTCGGCTTCGGTGATGCCAGTCTCGTGCAGGTAGCGCGAGGCCATCAGGCCGTAGTACGCCGGCACCGACGCGCCGTTGGGCACCTCGTAGTCGGGGTCGCCGACCTGCGCCAGCGTCTGGATGGCGCTGTCGCGCGACTGTCCGCTCAGGCGGTTCTCGCCGGCCACCACCAGCACATGGCGGCAGCGGCCGCTGCGCACCAGCTCGCGGGCCAGCATGAGCATGGCCGCGCCGGTTGCGCCGCCCAGCTGCAGGCTGTGCGCGTAGGCCGGGTCGAGCGAGAAGCGCTCGCAGAACAGCGTGGAGAGCATCAGGTGCGGCAGCGTGGTGGCGTAGCCGCACAGCAGGCCGTCGATGTCCGCGCGCTGCCGGCCGGCGCCCTGCAGCGCCTGCTGCGCGGCCTGTGCCATCAGGTCGAGCGCGCCCTGCCCTTCATGGCGGCCGAAGGCGGTGCCGCCGACGCCCGTGATCCATGCCGTCGTGGGGTTCGTCGCCATCAGTGCACCCGCCCGCGCCGTGTGACGGCCGCAGCACCGCCGGTGTGGGCCGCGCGGCTCCACAGCACCTCGCAGGTGGCGGCCTCGCGCCGCAGCGCCTGCGCCAGCTCGGCTTCGCGCGACGTGATGCGGTCGTTGAGCGCCGCGATGCTGATGGCCGCGACCGGCCGGCCGTCGGCCCCGAGGATCGGCACCGCGATGCCGCCCATGCGCTCGACCACCACGTCGAGCAGCACTGCGTAGCCGCGCTCGCGCGCCTCGCGGGCATGGTCTTCCAGCAATTGCGCGGTGATGCGCGGGTAGCGCTGCAGTTGCGGCGCGATCACCGCCAGCGCGGCCTGCCGCTCGGCCTCGGGCATCCAGGCCAGCAGCGCCAGGCTGCCGGCGCCCACGCCCAGCGGGCGGCGGCTGCCGATGGACAGGTAGTTCGCGCGGATCGGGTAGCGTCCCTCTTCCACGTCGACGCAGAGCGATTCGATGCCGCTCGGGATCGACAGGATCACGCTGTCCTCGAACTGGCCGGTGAGCCGCAGCAGCGCCGGTCGCACCAGCGGGCGCGGGTCGAAGCGGGCCAGCGCGGCGGCGCCCAGCACCAGCAGTTCGGCGCCCAGGCTGTAGTGCTTGCTGTGCGGGTCGCGCACGACGAAGCCGTCGTGCATCAGCACTTCAAGCAGGCGCAGCACCGTGGTCTTGTCGAGGCCGGTGGCGATGGCGATGTCGGTCAGGCGCGTGACGCCGGGGTCGGACAGCGCACGCAGGATGCGGCAGGCGCGTTCGACCGACGACGTGGGCTCCACGGCCCGCTGGGCCAGCATGGAGGCAGGGGTGCGCATTCTTCCGGGCATGTTGTCTCTTGTTTCGTTCCGCGGAACACCGCGAAGCCGTGCTCAATTGAACGCGGCACGACTTTCCGGCGTCAAGCAAAGCCGCGAAAGTTGCTGCAGGCGAAACTTTTCAAGGGAAAACCCGGAACGCCGGGGCGGAGGTCAGGGAACGCGGTGGTGCCAGTAGCGCTTGCGGGTCTCGCGCTCGCAGCGCACCACCTGCGGCGCACCGCTCGACCACTGGGCCGCGCCGCAATGCGGGCTGTCGGCAAGCACCGTGCCGAGCGCCGCGTAGGCCTCGCGGACCGGCGGCGCGGGGTGACCGAAGCGGTTGCGATAGCCCGCCTGCACCATCGCCAGATGCGCCTGAACCGCATCGAGCAGCGGCGGGCTCGACGAGGTCTTGCTGCCGTGGTGCGGCACCAGCAGCACATCGGCGCGCAGGGCGCCATCGACGCTGCGCGCGACGAGCGCGGCCTCTTGCGCGCGCTCGATGTCGCCGGCCAGCAGGGCCGTCGCCCGTCCGTTGCCGATGCGCAGCACGCAGGAGACGGTGTTGGGCTTGGCAGACGGAACGTCGTAGTCGGCCGCGAGGGGGTGCAGCACCTCGAAGTCGACGCCGTCCCAGGTCCAGCGTTGGTCGGCGATGCAGCGCTGCACAGGGCGCAGCGATTGCAGCGGGTGGCCAGCCTCGATGGAACTGAGCAGCACGGCCTGCGGCTGCATCGCCAGCACGGCCGCAGCACCGCCGGTGTGATCGCTGTCGCGGTGGCTCAGCACGACGGTGTCGAGCCGCTCGCCCATCGCGCGCAGCAGCGGCACCAGCACGCGGTGGCCGGCATCGCTTTCCAGGCTGTAGCGCGGGCCGGCGTCGTACAGCAGGCCGTGCGTGGCGGTGCGCACGAGCACCGCATTGCCCTGGCCGATGTCGGCGGCCAGGAGTTCGAATTCGCCGGCAGGCGGGCGTGGTGCTTGCCACAGCAACACGGGCAGCAACAGGGGCAGGCCGAGCAGGCGCATCGACCACGGCAACCGCATCGCCAGCAGCACGCCACCTGCGACACCGCCGACGGCGGCCCACAGCGGCGGCGCGGCCATCGACACGGTCGCGAAGGGCAAGGCCGCCAGCCACTGCAGCCACCACGACAGGCCCTGCACCGCCCAGGCCGCTGCATCCCATGCCCACGGCAGAAGCGCGCCGCACATGGCCAGCGGCGTGACGACGAGCGTCACCCAGGGGATGGCCAACGCGTTGGCGATGAGGCCGACCACCGACACCTGCTGGAACAGCAGCAGCGTCAGCGGCGTGAGCGCCAGCGTGACGACGCCCTGCTCGCGCGCCAGCCGGCCCAGGCGGCGGCGCCAGGTCATCGCCTGCCCGGCCTCGGCCATCGCATCGGTCGCGAAGAGCGCCGCCACCGCCACGAAGCTGAGCCAGAAGCCGGCCTGCATCAGGGCCCATGGGTCGATCGTCACGACCACCGCGCAGGCCAGCAGCCACACGCAGGGCCAGGGCCAGCGCCGTCCGGCGATGCGCAGCAAGGCGACGGTCGCGAGCATCCACACCGTTCGCTGCGATGGAACGCCCCAGCCGCTGAAAAGCGCGTACAGCCCCGCCAGCGCGACGCCGCCGGCCAGGGCCGCCTGTGGTGCCGGCAGCCACAGCATCAGCTGCGTGCTGCGCCGCCACAGCGCGCCGACAAGCAGTGCCGCGAGCCACGCGAACATGGTGATGTGGAGCCCCGAAATTGCCATCAGATGGGCCACGCCTGTCGCGCGGTAGACGTCCCAGTCGGCACGATCGATGGCCCCCTGGTCGCCAGTGACCAGCGCAGCGATCACGCCGGCGCGGCGTCGGTCGGTCACGCGTTCGAAGATCGCGTCGCGCACGGCTTCGCGAGCCCGCTCGACCGGGCGCTGCCAGGTAGTGGCGAGGCGCTCAGGCAAGGCGTCGCGGGTGCCCGTGCGGACATAGCCGGTGGCCTGCACGCCCTGCTCCCACATCTGCAGTTCCTGGTCGAAGCCATGCGGGTTGAGGTTGCCGTGCGGCGCCTTGAGGCGCACGGTCAGCCGCCAGCGCTCGCCGGCGTGCAATGCATCGGGACGCCGCAGTGGTTGCGGCGCAGTCGACGCCTCTTCCGCGCCCCGTCCCCACAGGCCGGTGCCCTCGGCGTACCAGCCCAGCCCGATGCGGCGCGGCACACGCGGCGGCGGCGGCTCGCTGGCCGATCCGCCCGCCCATCGCGCCGACTCGACATCGAGCCGGAAGCGGGTGCCGCTGTCGTCGTGCTGCGGCATCTGGGCGATCACGCCGGTGACCAGGAGGTCACGGCCCTCGAGCGACGGGTCCAGGGCGCCGTCGGCATAGACCGCGGCGCGCCATCCCGTGAGGCCGGCACTGGCCAGTGCCGCGGACACCCACAGCACGACCAAAGCGCCCCGCCCGCGGTGGCGCGCACGCCAGACCCCGCACAGCCCCAGGCTCGCCACACCCGCCAAGGCGGCATAGCGCCATGCCGGCCACAGGCCTGCCTGTTGCAGCTGCACGGCGACGCCCGCGATCCCACCGGCCATGACAACAAATGGCGCCCAGCCGCGCAGGTCGTGCTGCGCCCTCACGAAATCGCTCCCTCATCCATGCGACCCGGCCTCTCCCTACACGCTTTTCGTGGCGCGTTAATTGCTTCCCGGTCGGCTAGTATGCGTCTCACCCGAGACCTGTCGCCGCCCCGAGAAAAACCGATGTCCATTCACGCCGCACTCCACCACGTCACCCACTACAAGTACGACCGTCCGGTGCAGCTCGGCCCGCAGGTGGTTCGCCTGCGTCCGGCACCGCATTGCCGCAGCAACGTCATCTCCTATTCGCTGCGCATCGAGCCCGAGCAGCACTTCGTCAACTGGCAGCAGGACCCGTTCGCCAACTACCAGGCCCGGCTGGTCTTCCCCGAGAAGACGCGTGAATTCAAGGTGACGGTCGACCTCGTGGTCGAGATGGCGGTCTACAACCCCTTCGACTTCTTCCTCGAGCCGCAGGCCGAGAACTTCCCGTTCAAGTACACGGCCTCGCAGGCCGAAGAGCTCGCGCCCTACCTGGTCGCCGACGAGGTGACGCCGCTGGTGCAGGCCTACCTCGACAAGATCGACCGCAAGGAACAGCGCACCATCGACTTCCTGGTCGGCATCAACCAGCAGGTGCAGTCGGACGTCAACTACCTGATCCGCATGGAGCCCGGCGTGCAGACGCCGGAAGAAACGCTCACCAACGGCAGTGGCTCCTGCCGCGACTCGGGGTGGCTGCTGGTGCAGCTGCT
>CALRYR010000274.1:0-6175 GCA_943372425.1 Variovorax sp. YR752
GAACTGTTCGTCACGCCCTCTGCCGTGAGCCACCAGATCAAGACGTTGGAAGAAAGTCTCGGCATCGCGCTTTTCACGCGCGACGCCAAGGCCCTGTCGCTCACCGCCGCCGGCAAGGCCTACCTGCCGGGTGTGCAACAGGCTTTCAAGCAGCTGGCGCACGCCACGCACCAGTTGCAGACACACGGCATGCCCGCGCTGAAGATCAACATCCCGCCCACCTTCGCGGTCAAGTGGCTCATCCCGCGCATGGAGCGCTTCATGAAAGCACATCCCGAGATCGACCTGAAGGTGTCGACTTCCAACCACACGGTCGACTTCTCGCGCGAAGATTTCGATCTGTCGGTGCGCTATGGCCGCGGCATCTACCCTGGCCTGCATTCAGAGCTGTGCCTGCCGGTGGAGGTGTTTCCCGTGTGCAGCCCCGCGCTGATGCGTGGAGCGCACCCGCTGATCACGCCGGCCGATCTGAAGCATCACACGCTGCTGCACGACGACAGCACCTACACCGACGTGAGCAATCCGAACTGGGCGATGTGGCTCGAGCATGCCGGTGTGACCGGCATCGATGCAACGCGCGGGCCGTCGTTCTGGCCCAGCCACCTGGTCATCAATGCGGCGGCCGACGGCCTCGGCGTCGCGCTCGCCAAGAAGAATTGGGTCGTGAAGGACCTGGCCGATGGCCTGTTGGTGCGGCCTTTCGACATCAGCCTTCCAGTGGAGTTCTCCTATTTCATCTTGTACCCCGAGGAACGCGTGAAGGACCGGCGCATCGCCGCCTTCGTCGACTGGGTGCGCCAGGAGGTGGCTGGCGACCAGGCCGCGGCATCCGCAGACATGGCACCGATCGGCGCGCTGGTCGCCTGAGGGCAGCAGCTGATGCCAAACTACTGGCTGATGAAGTCCGAGCCCGACGAGTGCTCGATCGACGACGCCTTGGCCGCGCCCTGCGCCACCGTGCCTTGGACCGGCGTGCGCAACTACCAGGCGCGCAACTTCATGCGCGATGCGATGCAGGTGGGCGACGGCGTTTTGTTCTATCACTCAGGCTGCGCCGAGCCGGGCATCGCCGGCATCGCGCGCGTGGCCTCGGGCGCACGGGTCGATCCGACGCAGTTCGAGCCTGCCTCGCCGTACCATGACGCAACGTCGAAGCCCGACAACCCGCGCTGGCTGCTGCTCGACGTCCAGGCCCTGCGCAAGACGCGCCTGCTCGGGCTGCCCGAACTGCGCGCCATGCCTGAGCTGGCCGACATGGCCGTGCTCAAGCGCGGCAACCGCCTGTCGATCACGCCGGTCGAGCCGGCGCACTGGCACCGCATCGCCGACGGGCTGTTGACCTGACGTCGAGACCTCTGGGTCAGTCCAGGCGGTAGAAGCGCACCGCGTTGTCATGCAGCAGCGCGCAGCGCTCTGCGGCCGAGCGATCGGCGATGGCCGCCATGAAACCGGCGAGGATCGTGCCGTAGTCCGCCACCAGGCTGTCGACGGGGAAGTTGCTCGCGAACAGGCAGCGCGACGCGCCGAAAATCGCGATGGCATCGCGGATCACCGGCACGTTGTCTGCCTGTTTCCAGGCCTGACCACGTTGACCCAAACCCGAAATCTTGATGGCGGTGTTGGGTTGCGCAGCCACTCCTTCCAACGCACGGCGCCAGCCGGCGAGGCCGGCTTCGCTGCGGTCCGCGGGCAGGCCCGTGTGGTTGAGGATCAGAGTCGTCTGCGGAAAGTCGCGTGCGAGATCTACCGCCTGATCCAGGTTCCACCAGGGCGCCTGCAGGTCGAAGGACAGGCCGTGGGGCTGAAGCAGTGCGTAGCCGCGGCGCCAGCGGTCGTCGTCCATCGACCCGCCCCCGCCGCGCCCAGCCTGCGCCGGCGTCGCGCTCGTCACCGGCTTGTGACGGATGCCGCGCACCAGCGGGAAGGCGGCCTGAGCGGCCAGCACCTCGGCCACGTTGTCGCGATCGAGCGCCGCGTGCGCGACGATGGCCGACGGCCGGCCGTGCCCCTGCGCCAGTTGCGACAGCCAGCGCGTTTCGGCCACTGGATCGGTGCGTTCCCATTCGGCCTCGATGTGCACCGTGCGCGCCGGGGCGAAGCCCCGTGTGTCGCGGGCCAGGTCGGCCGGCAGGTAGTTGCGCTTCAACGCCGCATAGTTGCCGTAGCGGAAGTCAGGCACCGTCTTGCCCTGCAGCCACGGATAGGGATTCGCATCGAGGTCCCAGAAGTGCTGGTGCGCGTCGACGAAGGGCTCGCTGATCTCGACTTCCATCGTGCCGCGCTCGTCAATTCGCCAGCTTGAGCTTGATTGCCAGGTCCTTGAAAAAGGCGCTTTCCTTCGTCATCACCGCTTCGAGCGTCGCGTCGTCGGCGTACGTGTCGGTGCTGAAATGCAACTTGGTCAGCGCGTCGATCCAGACCGGCTCCTTCACCGCCTTGGCGGTCGCGGCCTTCAGCACGAGCATCACGTCCTCAGGCGTGTTGCGCGGTGCCGAAAGACCGCGCCAGATGCCGATCGACAGGTCGATGTTGCGTTCCTTCAGCGTCGGGATCTTCTCGAAGCCATCGGCCACACGCTTGTCGGCCATCACCGCCAGCGCCTTGAGCTTGCCGGCCGCCACGTAGGTCGACACCTCGGCCGTGCTGACCGTCACGGCGTCGATGTGGCCGCCCAGAAGCGCCAGCACCGCGGGCGCGCCGCCGGCGTAGGGGATGTGGTTGAAGCGGGCACCGGTCTTCTCGGCCAGCGCCGCGGCCGCCATGTGCCAGGTCGAACCGTGGCCGGCGTTGCCCACACGGATGTTCGAGTCGGCCTTCTTCGAAGCGTCGAGAAACTGCTCCAGCGTGGCCCACGGCGCGTCGGCGCGCACCACCACGGCCGCCGGGTCGGCGTTGAGCCGCGCGATCGGCCGCAAGTCGCTGTACGAGAACTTCGCCAAGCCGAGGTGGTTGAGGAAGGTCAGCTCGGTCGACGACAGCACGATCTTGTAGCCGTCGGGCTTGGCGTTGACCACCTCGCCCAGGCCCAGCGCGCCGCTGGCGCCCGGCCGGTTGATGACCACCACCGGCTGCGGCAGGTGTTTGGCCACGGCCGCGCCGAAGGAGCGCCCGACCACGTCGGCGCCGCCGCCCGCCTGCCAGGGCACGACCAGCTCGATCGGCTTGTTCGGGTAGGCGCCCGGTTGCGCCCAGGCCGGCACGGCCAGCGCGGCGCCGAGCAGCAACGCGGCATGCAGGCCGTGTCGTCGAGCGCCGTCGAAGGAATTGCGTGTCATGTCTCTTGTCTCCGTCTTGTCGTATTTGTTCGGTCGGCCGCGCGCTAGCCCGCCGCCGCGACGCCGACCTTCGGGGTGCCGAAGGCACCGGCCTGGCGCATCGCGTCGATGGCCTCAGCCGACAGGCCGATCTCGCCCAGGATCTCGTCGGTGTGCTGCCCCAGCAGCGGCGCGGGGTGGCGCACCTGCTGCGGCGTGGCGCTGAGTTTCACCGGAAAGCCCAGGGCGCGGGTCTCGCCCTCGACCGGATGCTGGATCTTCAGCACCATTTCGCGCGCCACCGCCTGTTCGCTGTTCAACGCCTCGGCGTAGTTGTAGATCGGCCCGGCCGGCACGCCGACGGCCAGCAACGCATCGACCCACTCGTCGGCGGTGCGGTGCGCGAACTCGCGCTCCAGCTCCTCGATCAGCACGCCGCGGTTGCGGATGCGCAGCACGTTGTCGGTGAAGCGCGGGTCTTTCAACAGGTCTTCGCGCCCGATCACGCCGCACAGCGCCGACCACAGCTTGGGATTGGCCGCGCCGATGACGAAGTGGCGGTCGGACGCGCGCACCGCCTGATACGGCGCGCTCATGCGGTTGGCGCTGCCGATGGGCGTGGGCACCTCGCCCGTGCCCCAGTACTCGGCCGACTCCCATACCGACAGGCTCATCGCCGTCTCGAACAGCGAAGCGTCGACGAACTGGCCCTCGCCGGTGATGCCACGGCCGATCACCGCGCTCAGGATGCCGTAGGCCGCGAACAGCCCGGCACCCAGGTCGGCCAGCGGGATCGCGGACTTGACCGGCGCCTCGCCCGGGTGGCCCATCACGCTCATCACGCCGGTCATGGCCTGCGCGATCAGGTCGAGGCCGGGGCGGCGCGACCACGGGCCGGTCTGGCCGAAGCCCGAGATGCTGGCGTAGACCAGGCGCGGGTTGATCTCGCGCAGCGTGGCGTAGTCGATCTTCAGCCGCGCGGCGACGCCGGGCCGGTTGTTCTCGACCAGCACGTCGGCCTCCTTCACCAGCGCGTAGAAGGCTTCGAGACCCGCCGGGTTCTTCAGGTCAATCTCGACGCTGCGTTTGTTGCGGTTGAGCGCCAGGAAGCCGCCGCTGTCGGCGCCCTTCAGCCGAAAGCCCATCGACTTGCGGGTCTGGTCGCCGATGCCGGGCGTTTCGACCTTGATGACGTCGGCCCCCATGTCGCCGAGCAACATGCAGCAAAAGGGGCCCGCCATGATCTGGCTGACGTCGAGGACCTTGATACGGGAAAGAGGAAGGGTCACGCGGGAGCTCCGTGGGTATCGTGAGGGGGATGCGTTCAGCGGCCGGTGAAGACCGGCTTGGTCTTGTCGAGGAAGGACTGGAAGCCGATGCGGAAGTCCTCGGTGTCGAAGCAGGCGTAGGCCTCGTCGGCCTCGGCCGCTGTGAGCGGCCTCGGTTCGGCCAGCCTGCGCACGAACTTCTTGTGCCAGCGCGCCACCAGCGGTGCGCCGTTGGCGATGCGGCGCGCGGTGGCGTAGCCTTCCGTCAGCACATCGGCGTCGTCGACCACCCGGTTCACCAGGCGCTTTTCGAAAGCTTCCTTGGCATCGAACACGCGGCCTTCGAGCACGATCTCCAGTGCGGTCGCACGGCCGACCAGATCGACCAGGCCACCCAGTTCGCCATATGACATCACCAGGCCGAGGCGGTTGACGGGCACGCCGAAACGGCTCGACGTGCCGCAGATGCGCATGTCGCAGACCGACGCGATCTCCAGCCCGCCGCCCACGCACGCGCCTTCGATGACGGCCAGCGTCGGGTGCTTGCTGGTCGCGATGGCCTGCATCGCGTGGTGCGTGACCTGCGCATACTCGCCGGCCTGCCTGGCGCTGCTGCGGCTGCGCTTGAACTCCTCGATGTCGGCGCCTGCCGAGAAAGCCTTCCCGCCCGCGCCCTTGAGCACCACGCAGCGCAGCTCGTCGTCGGCCGACAGCTCGGCGAAGGCGTCGGTGATGCCCTGCCACATGCCCAGGTCCATGGCATTCATCTTGTCGGGCTTGTTGAGGGTGACGGTGGCGATGCGCTCTTCGCGCTCGACGAGGATGAGCGAGGTCATGGTCGGGTCGTCTCTTTCGTTGGATGTGCCGGGCTGGAGGCGGTGCGGGTGAGGGGCGCGGATGCGGGGTGTGCAGACCGGCCGAAGTCTAGGGACGGCGCCGCACGTGGCCAAACGAAAAAAACTGGGCTGGTCTTCAAGAAAAACTCGGGTCATGACCCTGTGAAATTTTCTCGGCAGGGCTTCAAGTTATTCCACGTTGCCCCGCTTGCGCACCGTTCCTAGACTCGCGGCCCACGACGGTCGACCTCGGCCCGACGCCCATTGCGAGACAACGGAGACAAGCTTGGCGCTCATCAACTACATCACCCAGATCCAGATCGACTTCGGCGCGGTGCAACTGCTCGCGCAGGAATGCGAACGTCTCGGCATCCGCAGGCCGCTGGTCGTCACCGATGCCGGCGTGCGCGCGGCCGGCGTACTCGACCGCGTGACGGCGCACCTCGGCGGGCGCGAGTTCGTCGTGTTCGACGGAACGCCCTCCAATCCGACCGAGCGCGCCATGCGGGCCGCGGTTGCCCTGTACATGGCCAGCGGGTGCGATGGCATCGTCGCGGTCGGCGGCGGCTCGCCGATCGACCTGGCCAAGGGTGTGGCGGTGTGCGCCACTCACGAAGGCCCGCTCAAGTCCTTCGCAGCCATCGAAGGCGGCGCGGCGCGCATCACGGGGGCGACCGCGCCGGTGATCGCGGTACCGACCACAGCCGGCACCGGCAGCGAGGTGGGCCGCGGCGCCGTGCTGATCCTGGACGACGGACGCAAGGTGGGCGTGCTCTCGCCTTTCCTGGTGCCGCGCGTCGCGCTGTGCGACCCCGAA
>CALRYR010000275.1:0-6172 GCA_943372425.1 Variovorax sp. YR752
AGCCAAGAAAGAACGGAGACAACATGACGACACGATGGAAGCGCGCGGTGCTCGGCATCGCGGCGGCGGCCTTGGTCGGCTGCTCGACCGGCGCACTGCAGGTGGCCGACGTCGGCAGCTATCACGTGGGCGGACGCGCGGTGACGCTCAACGGCCTGCCCGAGAAGGAACTGGTCTTCACGCCCGGCGCGCCGCCGCTGAAGTTCGATCCCAATGGCGACTTCGAGGTCGAAGGCCTCTATGCGCGCTACACGCGGCTCGCGAATCCGAAGGGCCGCTACCCGCTGCTGCTGTGGCACGGCGGCGGCCTCTCCGGCGTGACCTGGGAAACCAAGCCCGATGGCCAGCCCGGCTGGGAGAACTACTTCCTGCGCGCCGGCTACGACGTGTACGTGAGCGACGCGGTCGAGCGCGGGCGGGCCTCGTGGGCGCGCTACCCCGAGATCTTCAAGAGCGAGCCTTTCTTCCGGCCGAAGAAGGAAGGCTGGGAGCTGTTCCGCATCGGCGAGACCGGCTCGTACAGCACCGACCCGGCGCTGCGCCGCGCGCTGCCGGGCACGCAATTTCCCGTGGCGAGCTTCGACCAGTTCGCCAAGCAGTCGATCCCGCGCTGGAGCACCAACGACGTGGCGATCCAGGCCGCGTACGACGCCTATGTGCAGAAGGCCTGCCCCTGCGTCATCGTGGTCCACAGCCAGGGCGGCAACTTCGCCTTCAACGCGGCGCTGAAGTACCCGGACAAGGTGAAGGCGATCGTCGCCGTCGAGACTTCGGGCTCGCCGAACCCGGAGACGACCGACTTCAGCCGCCTCCAGGGCGTGCCCATGCTGTGGGTGTGGGGCGACAACCTCGAGCGCTATCCGTTCTGGGGCCGCATCTCCGCGCAGCAGGAAGACTTCCGCAACCGCCTTGTGGCGGCGGGCGGTGTCGGGGATCGCCTGATGCTGCCGGAGCTCGGCTGGCGCGGCAATTCACACATGCTGATGATGGATCGGAACTCCGACCCGATCGCCGAGCAGGTCGACCGCTGGCTCGCGCGCCGGGGCCTGAAGAACTGATGCGCTCAGCACCGAACACAACAACGGAGACACCTCGATGATTGCGATGAAGCACCCATTTGCCCGCCTGCTCACTGCGGCGCTCACGGTCGCGGCGTTCGCCGCCCCCGCCATGGCGCAGGACTACCCCAACACGCCGATCCGCCTGATCGTGCCTTTCACGCCCGGTGGCGTGACCGACACCGGCGCCCGCGTGGTGGCCGACAAGCTCGGCGCGCGCCTGGGGCAGAGCGTGGTGGTCGACAACCGGCCCAGCGCCTCGGGCAACATCGGCACGCAGATGGTGGCCGCCGCGGCGCCGGATGGCTACACGCTGCTGCTGGGCTTCGACGGCACGCTGGTCATCAATCCGCACGTGTACGCGAAGGTGCCGTTCGACACGGTGAAGGACTTCGCGCCGGTCAGCAAGATCGGCGACGCGGTGCTGATCATCGTCGTGCACCCGTCGGTGCCCGCGAAGACGCTGCCCGAGCTCGTGGCCTATTCCAAGACCAACCCCGGTGGCGTGTCGTATGGCAGCGCGGGCACCGGCAGCACACCGCACCTGGCGGGCGAACTGCTGAAGATCCGCACCGGCGCGAACTTCGTCCATGTGCCTTACAAGGGCGGCGGCCAGTCCCTGACCGACGTGGTCGGCGGTCAGCTCCCGATGCTTTACACCGCGGTGGCCGGGGCCTATCCGTTCGTGCAGAAAGGGCAGATCCGGGCCATTGCCGTCTCGAGCGCGCAGCGCCTCGCCTCGCTGCCCGACGTGCCGACGGTGGCCGAATCGGGCGTACCAGGCTTCGAGTCGAGTTCGTGGATCGGCATCCTCGCGCCGGCCAAGACGCCGCAACCCATCGTCGACCGGCTGCAACGCGAACTGCGCGCTGTGGTGCAGTCGCCGGATGTGAAAGAGCGGCTGGCGTCCTTGGGCATCTCGGCCCTGGGCAACACCCCAGCGGAGTTCTCCGGGCAGATCCAGGATGACCTGAAGAAGTACGCGGAGCTCGTGAAGACCGCGAACGTCAAGGTCGACTAGGCGTCGGCGTCGGAACTCGGCGTCAAGCCATCGCAACGTTCAGCGACACATCGCGTAGCCGCCGGTCTCCAGGTGGAAGTGGTCGTGGTGCGCGGCGTTGTAGTCCGGCCCCAGCACGCCGTCGAAGTAGCGGCATGCGGTGGTGTAGGCGTCGCGCAGCAACAGGTGCGCTGGCTGCGCCGCCTGCGCGGCGGGCGGGCTCCACAGGTTCTGGACGGTGATGCGCCGGCCGTCCGCCAGCACCAGGGCCGTCAGGTCCAGCGCGTCGGCCGTGGCATGGCGGCTGCGCGATGCGCCCGGCACGGCGCCTTCGCCGCGGTTGATGTTGCGGCAGGCATAGGTGCCCGCGTGCTCGATGGCGACCACGCGCTGGCCGACGCGCTCGACCGCCGCGGGTTGCAGGCCGTGCCGCTCCCACTGGTGGAAGGACAGCGCCATCGGGCAGCTCAGCGTGATCGGGCCGCCGAAGCGCACCGCGGCGGACTGCAGGCGCACCGCGTTCCTGAAGCCGCACCCTTCGCCGGTGGCACGGTCCGGCACCGGCTCGTAGCGCAGGTCGGTCCGCGCGAGCGCCGCGAGGCAGCGCGCCGGGTCGGACTTGGCACGCGCCAGCTTGAAGTCGGCCCAGCGATCGAGTGGCGCCTGCGGGTCGAGCGGCGCCCAGGGGTTGTACGGGTCCGGGATGTGCAGTGCGCCGGTGTAGACCGCATGCGCGCCACCCACCGCGGCGGCGATCAACACCGCGGCGATCCGGTGGCCGAGGGTCAGGCCGGGCAATCGATGATCGCGAATTCGACGCGGCGGTCGAGTGCGTCGACCACGTCGTCGGAGCCGGTCCCTACGATGTTCTGCTTGGCGCCCATGCCCTCGGTGCGCAGGCGGTTCAGCACTTCCGGCATCTCGAGGCCGAGCCGACGCTTGATCGACACCGCGCGGCGCAGCGACAACGCGTCGTTCACCGCTTCGGTGCCGGTGGCGCTGCTGTGGCCGATGACGTCCATGCAGACCTTCGCGGCGCTCGTCTGCTTGGCGATCTGCCGCAGCCACATGCCATAGGCGCCCGTGACCTTCGGGTCGGACCAGAAGTCGACGCTGCCGGGGTTGAACAGGAACTTGACGCCCAGGCTGTTCGCCGCGATGGCGTACGACACCAGCCGGCCGAAGGCGTCTTCTGCTTCGGCCATCTGCCCCAGCTTGACGTGCGACAGGTAGAGGCCGTTGAGTGCGCGGATCTGGTCGCCGGCAGGCATCGAGAGCGCGCTGCGGTATTCGCCCAGCGCCTCGCGGTAGCGTGCAGCGTTGTAGAGCATGGTCGCGTCGTTGATGACGGTGGCCGCGGCGATGCGCTGCAGGTAGTTCGCATCGGCCTGCTGTCCGGGCGGCGTGACGGCGGTGCGCACGTAGCCGTCGATCACCTTGTCCTTCACCACCACCGGGCTGTCGCGGTAGTAGGCCAGGGGCCGCATGTCGACGCCATCGGGCCGGGCCATGGCGGACGACTGGGCCACCACGGCACCCGCCTTCAGGTCGACCAGCGCGAGGTTCACGCCATAGCTGCCCTGGGCACGCTGCAGCGTGCCGATCAACAGGTGGCTCGCTTTCGCGAGGCTCGTTGCCTCGAAGGGCAACACCTCGAACGCGCCACCTTGCACCACCTGCTCGGCCACGGCCTTGTCGACCAGGATCGTCGCGTTGGTCTGCTGGCCGGTACCGGCATCCAGCGTGGGATCGAACACCGCCACGCGACGCTCGTGCGGGCTCTGCGGCATCTGTTTCAGCAGGCCTGCTGTCGCGACGCGGATCGCATCCGCCAGCGGACGCTTTTCGGTGTCGACCGCCGCTACGGGCGTGGGCGGCGCGGCGCAACCGACCACCAGGCCGGCAAGGCTCAGACACAGGGCGGCAAGTACAGCGCGCGGGCGGGAAGAACGAACCAGAGGTGTTATCGGCATCTGCTTTTCAGGAAGGCCATGTCGTCGGGAGCAAGCGGCTCCAACGATGCCTTCAGGACCAGCTCGCCGCATTTAGGCGGTCGCGCAGCCTGGGCGTAGGAGGATGTAACCTCTTGTTCGCTTCGTGTGGCTTTGGACGGCGCGGGTCTCACCGCGCTCTGGACGGCTGGTGTGGGCACCACTGGCGCGCGCGGGATCGAAGCCGGTTTGGCGACGATGGACGGCGACGGGAGCGGAACGCTCGCTGCAACGGGTGGGGTCGCGGGTGAAGGGATTGCAACCAGCGGCGCCGTAAGCACCGGGTCCGCGGGTTTCGCGGTGGGCTCCGGCGCAGCCACCGGGCTGACTTCGGGCTTGGCCGCGATCGGCTTCACGGGCGTCATCGGTGCCGGCCAGGCCCACCAGATCGCTGCGGCGACGCCGGCCAGCACGACCGCCCCCAACACCGGTGGCAGCGCGCGTCGCCGGGGCGGCGATGCCATCGGCGCGCGGATGGTGGTCGCGTAGAGATGGCGGTCGTCCTCCGTCAGCACACCGATGGTGGTCGGTGCCGTGTCTTCCCGGGGCACGCGCCGGGTGCGCTCGGCGGCGTCTTCGATGCGCGGCGGCTCGACCGCCAGCAGCGCGCGGAAGGCGGCGACGTCCTGCGGCCGGTCCTCCGGGCGCACCGCGAGCGCCGCGTCGATGGCGCGCAGAAAGCCGTCGCTGTAGCGGCCCGCGTGGGTTTGCGCCATGGGCCGCTGCGCGTCCTCGACGACGCGGGCGACCGACGCCACCGGCGGCCGGCCGGTGATCGCATAGCGGACCACGCCGGCCAGCGCGTAAAGGTCGGTCCACGGCCCCTGCAGCATCGCGCCGCCGTACTGCTCGATCGGCGCGAAGCCGGGCTTGAGCATGGCGGTCAGCGCCTGGGTCCGGTCGCCGATCACGCGGCGCGCGGCGCCGAAGTCCAGCAGCAGCGGCCCGCCGGCGGTCAGCAGGATGTTGTCGGGCGAGATGTCCCGGTGGTAGCACTGCTCGGCGTGGAGCACCGTCAGCGCTTCCAGCAGCGGGGCGAGCCAGTCGCGCAGTTCCTGCTCGGAGGCAGGGCGCTTCCACGCGGCCAGCGCCGCCTTGAGCGTCGGGCCTTCGTAGTACGGCATCGCCATGTAGGCGGTGCGGTTCGCTTCCCAGAAGCTGAACACCTTGACCAGCGCCGGGTGGTCGAAGCGGGCCAGCAGCCGGGCCTCGTTCACGAAGCTCTTCAGGCCGGCGTCGAACACCGGCCGGTCGCGCTCGGTGCGCAGGCTGACATCGAGCGTGGCGCCCTCCCGCGATGCCAGCGCATAGGGCATGTACTCCTTGATGGCGACATGGCGCTCCAGCGCCGCGTCCCAGGCCAGGTAGACGATGCCGAAGCCACCTTCGCCGATCGAACGCTCGATGCGGAAGCTGCCGAGCGTGGTGCCGTCGGGCAGCGCATGCACCGATGCGCCCTGGCGTGTACCGGGCAGCGGCACGGCGCCCGCGGGCGGCGCGATCCGCACCGTGCGCTCGTCGTTCGGCAGGCCGTCAGGGGCCAGCGCCGTCACGCACCGCATGCAGAAGCTGGCGCTGGCGCGGTTGCGCGTGCCGCAGTTCGGGCAGACGAGCCCTGTCACGCGGCGTCGCGAGACGATCGCATCAGTAGTCCTTCTGGTCCGTCAGGATGGACGCAGCGCGGTAGGCCGATCGTCCCGCGGTCTTGGTGTAGGCCACGAGCGTCTTCCACTGGCGCTCGCGCTCCTGCGGCGTCGGGTTCTGCGGTTGGTGGATCAGCGCCTGGCTGACCTCGAGCAGGGCGATCGCGGCGGTCACGCAGAACTGCAGCGCCGAATGCTCCGGCTGCGCGCCGTAGCGGGCCTGCTCGGCTTCGACCGCCAGGCGCTGGTCGAGCTCGTTCATCGACGCGAGCAGGGTGGGGCCGTAGAACGGCACGTCATCGCGTTGCTTGAGGGTGCCGAGCAGCTGGTCCAGCGCCTGGAGCGCGGTGGCGAGATGCTGTGGATCGGTGGGCTGAACGGGAAGAGCCGTTCCAGCGTCGGCAGGGTCAAGAGTGGGCGTCATTGTTAACTGATGTAACCAGCCGCCGACTGTAGCGAGCCCTTCCGCGGGCTGGAATT
>CALRYR010000276.1:0-6168 GCA_943372425.1 Variovorax sp. YR752
AAGGGCTGCATGATGGGGTTCTTGCGGCTGCCGTCGGCGAACGCATCGAGCTGCGCCTGCAGGTAGGCTTGGCCGGTGCCGGCCAGGCGCGGAAAGGCCGCGTTGCCTTCCCCCTGTGCGCCGTGGCAGCCGATGCAGGCCGCCACGCCTTGCGGCGTGCCCTGTGCGGCGATCTGCTGTCCCTGGGCCACGCTGGGTTGTTGCGCCAGGGCCGGCGCCGCGCCGACGACCCACGCAAGCAGCAGGGCCGTGCGCCATTCACGAGCGCACATAGCACCAGCCTTCCATCTGCAGGCGTGCAATCGCCAGCACCGCGCCTTCGGGCAGCACCGTCAGCGGGTCAGGCGCCGTGCGGCCGATTTTGGCCAGCGTGTTGGGGCAGACCCATGTGAGCGCGTCTGCGGCCGCGTCGGGCGCATCCAGCGTCGCAGCGACCGCGTCCGAATTGACGACGATGCGCACGGTTCGGTGTGGCGCGTTCTTGGCGATGTTGGCGGCGTTGCTGCGCGCGCGGACCAGCGCGCCTGCCGTGGGCGCATGCAGCAGGATGCGCGGCTCGGAATCATCGGGGGGTGTCATGGGATCTCTCCTTTGTCTTGTGTTCTTTCGGGCATCCGGCCCGCCTTCGGCTCACGCGTGGCCGTGCCGTTGCCGTGCGGCGTCCTTCAGTGCGCTCTGCACCATCTCCTCAATGCTCGGGTGGTAGTACGGCATGGCCAGCAGCCCGTCGATGGTTTCGCGCCGCTGGATGGCCCAGGCCAGCAGGTGGGCGAGGTGCTCGCCGTGGGTGGCGATCAGGCTGGCGCCGCGCAGCACGCCGGTCTCGCGGTCGGCGTAGAGGCGCACGAGGTTGCCTTCGGCGCCGAGGATGCGCGAGCGGCCGTTGCCCGCGCCCTCGGCGCTGCCGACCACGGTGTCGTCCGGCGTCAGCTGGTCGAGGCGCTCGCCGACCGCTGCGATGTCGGGGTCGCTGAAGACGATGGACAGCGGCGTGCACCGTGTCTGCGCGGCCGGGGCCTGGCCGTCGAGGAGGTGCAGCGCGCCCTGCGCGGCGATCAGCCCTTCGTCGGCGGCTTCGTGCATCAGCGGCCGATCGGCGGCCGCGTCGCCGGCCAGGAAGATGCACGAATCCGCCGCCCGCAGCGTGACCGGGTCGATCGCCGGATGCCCCTTCGCATCGACCGCGACGCCCGCCTGCGGCAGGTCCAGTGCCTCGACGTTGGGGCGCCGGCCGAGCGCTGCCAGCACCCGGTCGACCACCTGGCTCTCGCAGCCGCTGCGCAACGCGATGGCGGCGCCTTCGCGCTGCACCTCCACCGGCTGGCCGAGCCACATCGTGAGTTCGCTGCCGAAGCGCTCGACGGCGCGTGCGTTGACGGCCGGGTCGCGGATGCCTGCCACCGAACGCGAGAGATCGCCCGCGACGACGCGCACACCCAGGCGTGCCAGCGCCAGCCCCATCTCCAGGCCGATGGCACCGAGGCCGACGATGCCGATGCGGCCCGGCAGCGCATCGAGATCGAACAGTGTGTCGGTCGTGAGCACCGACGTGCCCAGTGCCTCGAGTGCGGCCGGCACGACGGGCCGCGAGCCGGTCGCGATGATGAAGGCCTGGGCGCTCACGCGCCGGCCGTCCACGTCCAGGGTGCGGGGGCCGGTGAACCGGGCCGTGCCCATCAGCAGCCGCTCGCCGGCCGCCTTCACCGTGCGTTGCGCGGCACCCGCGGCGAGCATGTCGCGGGTGGCCCGTGCATGGCGCCACAGGCTGTCGGCTGTGGCGGCCCCGGTGGTGGTCGGTGTGCCGCGCAGCAGGTCGCGCAGGCTGGCCCAGCGCTGCCCGGCGTGCAAGGCGGCCTTGGAGGGCATGCAGCCGACACGCGCGCAGGTCGTGCCCAGCGGGCCGTGGTCGATCAGCACGGCCGACTTGCCGGCGCGCGTGATTTCGTGGAACGCGGTGAGCCCCGCGGTGCCCGCGCCGATGATGGCGATGTCGATAGTCAAAGGTGTGGACATAGGGATGAGTTTTTTTGTCAGGGCACCCGTGGAACTGGCTCCGCCAGGCCGCTGGGTGCGCCCCCTTGAGGGGGAGGCGGCGACACGCAGTGCGCCGCTTCGGGGGTGGGTTTCATGCCTCAGCGCGGCCCCATGATTTCTGCCAGGGTCTGCTCCGGCACGCCGGTGCGCATCTGCAGGGCGCCCCGTGCGTCGCGCCAGACCACCGCCGGCGTGGCACGCAGGGCGAGGGCGGCCATGATCTGTTCGTTGGCGTCGAGTTGCGCCTGGATGGCGGGCGGAATGGTCGCCAGCGGCGCGATGCCTTCGTCGCCGAGCGGTCGCGGCCGGCCCGATGCCAGCGCCTTGGCGGTGGCGGCCATCTGCCCGCGCTCGTAGGCCGCCAGCGTCGCCGCGGGGTTCTTGCTGGTGAGCAAGGCTGCGGCCTTGCCTGGGCTTGTCGGCGTGAGGATGCCGACGATGACATGGCGCAACTGCACCTTGCCGGCGTCCACCCATGGGCGGGCGTCGGACCAGAACTTGTTGCAGTACGGGCAGTTGGGGTCGGTGAACACATAGACCGTGCTCGGCGCCTTGTCGGCGCCATCGGCGAGCCAGCGGCTGTTCTGCAGCAGGGTCCACACGGTCTCGGTCATCGCGCGGTCAGCGGGCGTGTCCGCTGCGCGAAATGGCGAGGTGCGATCCTGCGCCTGGGCGCACGGCAGGATCAGCATGGCGGCTGCCACGACGGTGGCCGCGAGCGTCCACGGACGGGCCGACAGAGACGAGAAGGAAAGGAACGGTCGCATAGGGTGGGTCTCACGGTGGGGTGGTGGGGGATGGCCGCAAGGCGTCGAGCCGCTGCGCCAGGGTGGCCTGCGACAGCTCGCCGATGCGCTGATCCACCAGGCGGCCGGTGGCGTCGAAGAAGAGGGTGGTCGGCAGCGCGCCCTGGCCGAAGTGCAGGCCGGCCTGCCCCTTGGCATCGAGCAGCACGTTGCGCAGGTCGAGCCGGTGGCCGGCCAGGAAGCGCTGGACCACCTCCGCGGACTCGCCCTGGTTCAGGAAGACGAAGTGCACGTCGGGGTGCGCGGCCTGGGCGCGTTGCAGCACCGGCATCTCGCGCTGGCAGGGCGGGCACCAGGTCGCCCACAGGTTGACCACGGTCGGCTTGCCTTCGAAGGACTGGAGCGAGGTGGTGCCGCCTTCCAGACGGGCCAGCGTGATGGCGGGCAGCGGGGCTTCGTTCTGCGGCGACAGGGCCAAGGCGAACGACCCGAGGACGAACACCGCGCTGGCGCTGGCCAGCGCCGCGAGCAGCGGGGCGCGCAGCGCACGACGGCGCCAGACCCACAGAAGCCCGGCGACCCAGGCCGCGAACAGGCCCGCCGGCGCGTTCCAGCCGCCGTCGCGAATGTCCAGCATGCCCAGCGGCGCATCGAGGTAGGCGGCCCGGTACTGCCACACGAAGGCGATGCGGGCGGCCACCACGGCGACCAGCAGCACCCGGAAGGCGTGGGGCTCGGCGTCGACGCCCGTCCTGCGGCCGATGCGCTGGGCGACGACGCTGCCCAGCGCCACGGCGCCCACGACAAGCAGCAGCGTGTAAGGCAGGGCCAGCGGCCCGATCTGCAGCGAGGCGCTCACGAGCGTTCCCCGAGGGCCGCGCCGGGCTGGCGCTGAAGCAGTTCCGCCACGCCGAATTCGCCGACCAGCCGGGCGTCGCGCCGCTCCTGGCCGCGGGCGTCGAACAGCATCACCGTGGGCGGGCCGAGCACCTGGTGCTCGCGCATCAGTGCCTGCTGCCCGGCGTCGCCCTGCGTCACGTCGGCCCGCAACAGCACCACGCCCGCCAGGGCCTGTCGCACCTGCGGATCGGTGAACACCTCCCGCTCGATGGTCTTGCAGGAGATGCACCAGTCCGCGGAGAAGTCCACGAGCACCGGCTGGCCGGCGGAGCGCGCCGCCGCGAGTCGCGTCTGCAGCGCCTGCGGGCTGCCGATGGTCTCGAACGGGAGCGACGCCGATGTCGTTCCGTCGGCGGCCAAGCCTGGCGCCGCGTTCGCGCGCTGCACGAAGGCGAGCGGCCGCAATGGGTCATCGCCGCCGGCCGCCGCGCCCAGCAGCAGGGCGCAGGCCCAGATGCCGCAGACCCCCGCCGCGCTGCGCGCCAGCAGCCGCGCGCCCACCCCCGCTGTGGTCGCGAGATGGGCCAGCGTCACCGCCAGACCGGCCAGCCACGCACCCCACAGGCCCAGCGCCCACGGCGCAGGGATCACCCGCTGGACCATCCAGATCGCCGTGCCCAGCAGCAGGAAACCCATGGCGCCCTTGAGCCGGCCCATCCAGGGGCCAGGCTTGGGCAGATAGCGCGCGCCCACCGTGACGATGAGGATCAGCGGCAGGCCCATGCCCAGCCCCAGCGCGAACAGCAGCAGCGCGCCGGAGGCCACGTGGCCGGTCTGGGCGATGTAGAGCAGCGTGCCCGCCAGCGGCGCCGTCATGCAAGGCCCCACCAGCAGCGCCGAGAGCACGCCCAGCGCGGCGGCGCCCGGCACGGTGCCGCCGCGCCGGCGCTGGCTGGCGCCGTCGAGGCGATGGCGCACGAAGGCGGGCAGCTGCAGGGTGAAGAAGCCGAACATCGCCGCGGCGAGCACCACGAACACTGCGCCGAAGGCGGCGAGGGTCCAGCGGTTCTGCAGCAGGGCCTGCAGGTTGGCACCGGCCAGCGCCGCACCCGCGCCCAGCAGTGCATAGGTCAGCGCCATCGGCAGCACGAAGGCGAGCGACAGCGCGAAGGCGCGCCGTGGCGTTGCCTGCTGGCCGACCACGATGCCCGAGACGATCGGCAGCATCGGCAGCACGCAGGGGGTGAAGGCGAGGGCGATCCCGAGCAGGAAGAACAGGGGCACGGTCCACACCAGCGCGCGTTCGCCGAGCAATTGGGTGATGCGGCTGTCGCTCGCGCTGGCGGCCTCGGCGATCGAGGTCGGCGCCTCGGGGGTGGGCGCGCTGCCCGCCACGGCGATGGTCCGGGTCAGCGGCGGATAGCACAGCCCCGCCTCCGCACAACCCTGCCAGGTCACCGTCAACGCCTGGGCGCCGGGGGCGCTCACCCCGACGGTGACGGCATCGTGGTAGACCGCCATCACGCCGAAGTTCGGGTCTTCCTTGCGTTCGCCGGCGGGCTTGTCGACGGTGGCTGCGCGGTTCGCGGGCGTGGCCGTCACGCCGATGCGGTCGCGGTACAGGTAGTACCCTGGGGCGATCTTCCAGTGCAGGCTCAACGTTGAAGCGGCATTGGGCGATGGTTCCACGCTCAGTGCAAACGCCGCCTCGGGCGCGAGGAAGTCGTCGGCGGCGTGCGCGGGTCCGGCCAGCAGGCCGGCCAGCAGCAACGCCGGCCAGACGGCGCGGAAGCAATGGGAAAGAAGCGCAGGCACGATGGAGGTCCACAGGAAGAAAGCGTGGGCCATCGTTGAAAGCGCGGATTAAGGCATCGTTAACACCGCCTTAATGCGCGCGCCGCAGATTCGGCCGCGACCGAACGAGAAGGAGGAAGGATTGCCATGCATGTTCTGTTGATCGAAGACGACCCGCTGGTGGCCACCGGCATCGTCGCGGGCCTGCGCCTGCATGGCCTGACCGTGGACCATGTGGACACGGCCGGCCGCGCGCGTTCGGCGCTGGCCACGTCGCACTTCGACATCTGCATCCTCGACCTCGGACTGCCGGACGAGGACGGGCTGGCGCTGCTCTCCGTCTGGCGCCTGCAGGGCCGCGATCTGCCGGTGCTGGTGCTGACTGCGCGCGATGCGGTCGCGCACCGCATCCGCGGCCTGGGCGCGGGCGCCGACGACTACGTGCTCAAGCCCTTCGACCTGGACGAACTCGTGGCACGCCTGCATGCCCTGCTGCGACGCGCGTCGGGGCGCAGCGCCGATCGGGTCGAGCATGGCGAGCTTTCCTTCATCCCGTCGACGGGCGAGGTGCGGCTGGCGGGCCAGGTGGTGGAGCTGGCCCGGCGCGAGCTGGCGCTGCTGCGTGCGCTGCTGCAGCACCCGGGGCAGATCCTGTCGAGCGAACAGCTGCGCGACAGCCTGTACGGCTTCGACCAGGACGTCGAGAGCAATGCGGTCAACGTCCACATCCATCACCTGCGCCGCAAGCTCGGGC
>CALRYR010000277.1:0-6162 GCA_943372425.1 Variovorax sp. YR752
CCTCGCCGCGCTCGACCAGCCGCGTGCCGGCCAGTGCCTCCAGCTCGGCCAGCGTCTTGGACATGGCCGGCTGGCTCAGCGACAGGCGCTCGGCCGCGCGCGCCAGGTGGCGCTCCTGCGCCACGGCCACCAGGCAGCGCAGGTGCCGCAACTGCACGCCGCGCGCGAAGACCTCGGAGGGCGTCGTCATCGAATTACCACTGGTTATGAGAAATCACGGAATCGTCAATTTACATCAGCACCGAGCATGAATAGATTCGAGGCTCCCTGACGATGGAGACACCCATGACCCCACCCGCCCCCCCCGGCGCCGCCCTCCCCACGCTCGACCCGCGCGACTGGAAGAGCCACCCCTCGTACATCTACCCCGGCTACAAGTCGACGGCCAAGCGCGGCCCGCTGCAGCCGCTCATTCCCCTGAAGGCCTCGCTCGGCGAGCTGCAGCAGCCGGTCTACGGCCACGGCAGCATCGGCGAGTTCGACCACGACCTCACGCGCAACGCGCGCTGCAACGGCGAGCCGATCGGCGAACGCATGATCCTGACCGGCCAGGTGCTGGACGAGCGCAAGCGCCCGGTGCGCAACACGCTGGTCGAGCTGTGGCAGGCCAACGCCTCGGGCCGCTACGTGCACAAGGTCGACCAGCACGACGCGCCGCTCGACCCGAACTTCCTCGGTGCCGGCCGCTGCCTGACCGACGACGAGGGCCGCTACCGCTTCCTCACCATCAAGCCCGGCGCCTACCCGTGGGGCAACCACCCCAACGCCTGGCGGCCGCAGCACATCCACCTGTCGCTGTTCGGCCAGCACTTCGCGAGCCGGCTGGTGACGCAGATGTACTTCCCCGGCGACCCGCTGCTGCAGTACGACCCGATGGTCACCGGCACGCCCGAGAAATACCGCAACCGCCTGATCGCCGACTTCAGCCTCGACATCACCGAGCCCGACTACGCACTGGGCTACCAGTTCGACATCGTGCTGCGCGGCGCCGACGAGACGCCTTTCGAAAACCGCTGAAGCAGGAGAGTCCCACCATGATGAGCGCACTGGAAACCAACTTCGGCCAGACCCCGTCGCAGACGGTCGGCCCCTACTTCGCCTACGGCCTCACGGCCACGCAGTACGGCTACGACTTCAACCAGCCCTTCGACGCGACCGTGGCACTCGACGACGCCATCGGCGAACGCATCCGGCTTGAGGGCCGGGTGTTCGACGGCGACGGCAATGCGATCTTCGACGCGATGGTCGAGATCAGCCAGCCCGACGGCGAAGGCCGCTACCCGCAATCGGTGGACGACGCGCAGGCCCGCGGCTTCCGCGCCTTCGGCCGCTGCGGCACCGGCACCGATGCGCAGAAGCGCTTCGTGTTCCACACCGTCAAGCCGGGCGCCGAAGCGCCGGGCGAGGCGCCGCACATCAACGTCATCGTGACGATGCGCGGCCTGCTGCTGCACACCTTCACCCGCATCTACTTCAGCGACGAGGCCGCGGCCAACGCCGAAGATGCGGTGCTCCAGAGCGTGCCCGAAGCACGCCGCCCGACGCTGATCGCGCAGCGCGTGGAGCAGGACGGCGCGGTGCTCTACCGCTTCGACATCCACATGCAGGGCGCGAACGAGACGGTGTTCTTCGACGTCTGAGGACCCGCTCCCTTCAACGAAAAAGGGGCGCACCGTTCGGTGCGCCCCTTTTGTTTGTGCGCCTGAGATCAGGCCGCAGCGCGCGTCAGACGGCCCTCGTCCATGGCCTGTGCCCGCAGGCGCTCGTACTCCTGTGCCGGCACGGGCACCGCGTCGACGCTGCCGAGGTCCTTCATCTGCACACGGTAGGTCTCGCGCGCCGTGTACGCCGCGAGGGCCGCAATGGCGCAGATGGCCAGCGTGATCGAACCGACGATCAGCGGAATGTTCATCGCACCGGGGGGCGCGACGGCCACGAACAGCGCCGGCAGCATGGCGGTGATGGCGGTGCCAATGTTCTGCGCGATCGCCATGCCCGACACCCGCGTGCGTGTCGGGAACATCTCGGGGTAGAAGCTCGGGAACACCGCGTTGTAGCCCTGGTAGACCACGCCCCACATCAGGATCGACATCACGAAGGCCAGCGGCATGTTGTGGATGCTGATGGCGTACAGGTAGCCGAAGGACAGCAGGCCCGACGCCAGCGCACCGACGACGATCGGCAGGCGGCGGCCGACCTTGTCCGACAGGTTGCCGACGAAAGGAATCACGATCACGGCGACGATGTTGCCGACCACCGGGATCCAGAGGTACACGTCCTTCTCGAAGTTGATGCCGTAGCCCGGCTGCACCGCATAGGCCGCGCCGAAGATGGTGGCCACCACGGGAATCACGTTCATCAGCGAGCAGCACATCACGCGCAGCATGTCGCGCCAGCTTTCGGTCACGGCCTGGATCACCGGCGCCTTCGGCACCTTGCCGCTCTTGTCGACTTCAGTAAAGGCCGGTGTCTCGTGGACTTCGCGGCGGATGATGTAGCCGGCAACGATCACCAGGAAGCTCAGCAGGAACGGGATGCGCCAGCCCCAGCTGTTAAAGGCTTCCGCAGGCATGTAGTGCGCAAGCGGCAGGAACACCGCCGCCGCCAGGATCTGGCCGGCCTGCACGCCCTGCAGCGTGAAGCTGGCGAAGAAGCCGCGTCGCCCGAAGGGCGCATGCTCGAGGATCATCGAACTGGCGCCGGAGATTTCACCGGCCACCGCAAAGCCCTGGATCAGGCGCATCAGCACCAGCAGCGCGGGCGCCCACAGGCCGACCTGGTCGTAGGTCGGCAGCAGGCCGACGGCCACGGTCGAGAAGCCCATCAGGAACATGCAGACGAGCAGCACGTGCTTGCGGCCGTGCGTGTCACCCCAGTGGCCGAGCACCAGCGCGCCGATCGGCCGGGCCACGTAGCCCACGCCATAGGTCGCGAGCGACGCGATGATCGCGATCTGCGGGTCGCCCTTGGGAAAAAAGATCTGCGGAAAGATCAGCGCCGCGGCCGTGGCGTAGATGAAGAAGTCGTAGTACTCCAGCGCCGAGCCGATCCAGCCGCTGGCGGTGGCTTTCCGGGATTGGTGCTTGCCTTGCGGCTCGCCGGGTAAGTGGATGCTGCTCATGGGTCGTCTCCTGGTCGGTGATCGGGGTTGTTATGACTGGGCCTGTGATGCCATGCGTGCGGGCGCATTGGTCGCGCCGTACGCGTCGTAGTCGTCGACGCGTTGCACCACCTCGAAGAACAGGCCGTTCTCGAAGCTCTCGGTGTAGATGTGCAGGTAGTCGCCGGCGGGCGAGCGGTCGAACAGCACGCCGGCGGCGCGCATGCGTTCGATCAGTTCCGGGTCGAGGTCCATGCGCGTGGCGAGGTCGTCATGGTAGTTGCCGGAGATCGGCACGAAGGCCACGCCGTTGGCGCGCAACTGCGCCACGCTTTCGAAGATGTCCTCGCAGCGCAGCGCGATGTGATGCACCGCACCGCCGCCGCTCTTGCGCAGGGTGCGCGCGGTGCGGGTGCGCTGGCTCAGCGACACGTTGAGCACCAGGCGCACGCTGCGATCTGCGTTGGCCACACCGCGGCTGCGGATGAGGCCGAAGGGGTCGGCCAGCTCGAGGCTCTCGCCGGGCTCGAGGCCGAGCACGGCGCGCGAGAACAGCACCCAGGTGTCGAGCTGGTCGATGTCCAGGCCGAGTGCGACATGGTCGATCGCCTGCAGGCCGGCATCCGAGGCGCCGGGGCCGTCGTCGTCCAGCACGAAATCCGCGGCGTAGAGCCCGTCGCGGCCGAGCGCGCTCGCCACGAAGTGCACCAGGTTGCCGCCTGGGGCCACGGTCGCCGGCACCCGCACTTCGCCGGGGCCGACCGGGCTGTGGTGCGGCTGCGAGCGCATCGCCACCGCGCGTTCCGCGGCGGCCTCCGGGTCGTCCGTGCGCAGGCCGAGGGCGCAGACGGAAGCGCCGTGCGCATCGAAGCGCTCGCGCGCGAACGAGTCGGGCTGGGCATTGACGATGAGGTGCACGTCGCCCTGGCGGTACAGAACCACGGCCTTCGACCGGTGCTGGCCCACGCGGCGGAAGCCGAGCTGCAGCAGCAATGCACCCAGCGCTGCAGCGGCGGCCTCGTCGACCGCGAACTCGATGAAAGAGATGCCCGAGAGCGCCGGCAGCGGCGGCGAGCTGAACAGCGCAACCGCGGTGGGCGGTGCATCGTCCAGGCGCTCGCGCACCTGGCTCTCGAGGTTGAGCAGCGAGCGCATTGCATCGACCGCCGTGCGGCGGTTGGGCGTCTCGCGGAACACGTCGTTGAAGATCTCCAGCGACAGCGGGCCGGTGTAGCCGGCGCGCAGCGTCTTCTCGAGGAAGGTCACGACGTCGAAGTCGCCTTGCCCCGGGAAGGAGCGGTGGTGCCGCGCCCACTGCAGCACGTCCATGGCCATCAGCGGCGCGTCGGCCATCTGCAGGAAGAAGATCTTCTCGCCGGGAATGTCGGCGATGCCGGCCGGGTCGTCCTTCAGCGAGAGCGTGTGGAAGCTGTCGAGGATCAGCCCGAGGTTCGGGTGGTCGGCGCGGCGCACGATGTCCCAGGCCTGGCCGTAGCGCGAGGTGTGGCGGCCCCAGGCCAACGCCTCGAAGCCGACGCGCAGGCCGCGCTGCGCGGCGCGTTCGGCCAGCGCATGCAGTTGCCCCGCGGCGCGCGCCGGGTCGTCCATGGCCAGCGGCGAGGTGTTGGAGCAGCACAGCACCAGCGGGGCGCCCATGGCCTGCATCAGGTCGAACTTGCGCTCGGCGCGCTCCAGGCTGCGACGGAACTGGGCTTCGGGCATGCCTTCGAAATCGCGGAAGGGCTGGTACAGGTCGACCGACAGGCCGAGGTCGCGCGCAATGGTTCCCAGCGTGGCGGCCGAGCCGTTGAACTGGATGAAGTCGTTCTCGAACAGCTCGAAGCCGTCGAAGCCTGCCGCGGCGATGGCTTCGAGCTTCTGGCGCAGCGTGCCGCTGAGCGACACCGTGGCGATCGAACGGTGCATGGTCAGGCGTGGCGGCGGGTGGTCATGCCCCGACTTTAGAAAGGCGCGATGGCGTGTACAACGATCTGGCGCAAGCACGCGATCGATGATCGACCGCTTGCGATCAAAATACGCACGAAACTCGGGTTACACCTAGGCCATGACCACCACCGACAACGCCGCGCCGATCGACCGAAAGCTCCTCATCGAAGGCCTGGGCAAGGGGCTGCGCGTGATCGAGGCCTTCACCGACGAGCGCACCCGCATGACTGCCACCGAGGCCGGCGAGCACGCGGGCCTGACGCGCACCGCCGCCCGCCGCTACCTGCTGAGCCTGGTGCACTACGGCTACGCCGCGACCGACGGCAAGTACTACTGGCTGCTGCCACGCGTGCTGCGGCTGGGGCAGGCCTACCTGGAAGGCGCACGGGTGCCGCGGCTGGTGCAGCCGTACATCCAGCGGGCGTCGATGCAGTGCGGCGAGACGCTCAACGTCGGCGCGCTGGACGGGCACGAGGTGGTGTACCTGGCGCGCAGCAATGCGCCGCGCATGGTGTCGATCGGCTTCCACCCCGGCGCGCGGGTGCCGGCACATGTGGTGTCCCAAGGCTTCGTGTTGCTGTCGACCTTCGACGACGCGGCGCTCGACGCATGGATCGCCGAACACGACTTCTCCAGCTTCACGGGCGCAGCACCGGTCGATGCGGCGCGCTTCCGCGAGAGCGTCCTGGCGGCACGGCAACTCGATTTCTGGCAGGCCGAGCAGCACCTCAACGTCGGCCTCAGCGGCCTGGCCGTGGCGCTGAAAGACCGCAAGGGCCGCTGCCAGTACGCGCTGAGCGTGACCGTGCAGCGCCAGGTCTATCCGGACGACGACCTGACCAAGAAGCTGCTGCCGGTGCTGCGCGAAGTGGCCGAGGCCATGCGCGCGATCATCTGAAATCGCTCAGTAGCGCAGCTGCGCGGTGGCCCGCAGTTCGTCCGGCGATGCGGTGCCGAAGCCGAAGAACTCCAGGTAGGCCGGGATCATCTCGAAGAGCATGTCGGTGCCCACCTGCACCGCGCAGCCCTTGGCCTTGGCGGCCTGCAGCAGCGGCGTGTATTCCGACTTCATCACGACCTCGCCGACGAAGGTGTCGGGGGCGATGCGGTCGACG
>CALRYR010000278.1:0-6156 GCA_943372425.1 Variovorax sp. YR752
CAGGCGCCGCGCGCACGCATCGAGCTGAATTACGACGTCGCCATCCGCAGCCTGGTCGCCGCAGGCTACGGTGCGGCCATGCTGCCGCTGACGCCGAGCACCGACGACGCCTGGCGCGAGCGCGTGCAGATCCTGCCGCTGAGCCCGAAGCTGACGCGGCACCTGGGCATCGCGCACCGCAGCAAGGCTTCGCTCGACGGCGCGACGCAGTGGGTCATCGAGACGCTGATGGAACTCCGGCAGGCCTGAGCGCCCCGCTTAGACTGCTCGAATCAGCCATGGGCGCACCTCGCCTGTAGCCAGCTTCAGCAAGAGGAGCCGCCATGAAGACAGACTGGGAACTGATCCGCTCGATGATGGCAACGGCCATTGATGCCTGCGAGGCGATCGAGACCATGGGGTATGAGGAGGCACACCGCGACATCGCCATCGATGTCGGAAGGGGCCGGGTGAACGTCTTCGACTACATGGTCAGTGCCTGGACTTTTCCGGAATCGCTGCGCTACCAGATCATCCGCGAGCGCCACGATGCCGGTGCCGATCTCCGTTACGTCCCGGAGTTCGCGCGCATCATCGTCGCGATGGCGCAAGCGTCCGCCGAACTGATCGGCGCCAAGGAGTCGGCGCCGGCCCACGCGGCATTGCAGCAGATGATGGCTTGGTACCGGGACCACGCACTGCCCGGCCTGGAGCGGGCCATCACGGGGTCCGTGCCGCCTCGCGCCACGCCATGACTTCGTCGACCAGCCATGACGGATCGTCCAGCGCAAGGTCATGGCCTGCAGCCGGATGCGTGCGGACCGGCAACTGCCATGCGAGCGCGAAGCGGTGCGAACACGCCGGATCGACGAGGCCGTCGCATGCGCCGACCACCACCAGCAGGGGCACGTTCGGTGCCTGCACCGGCG
Organism: Variovorax sp. YR752; assembly: GCA_943372425.1. Taxonomy (GTDB): domain Bacteria; phylum Pseudomonadota; class Gammaproteobacteria; order Burkholderiales; family Burkholderiaceae_C; genus Variovorax. The sequence continues at coordinate 909 of CALRYR010000278.1, forward strand.
CCCGGTAGCGCGCCGCCGCAAGCAACTGGCGCAACGCGTTCGCCGTCGACACTGGGTGCCGCGCGCGCAGCGCAACCCAGTCATCGACGACCGCCATCTTCTGCGCCGCGGTGAAGCGGCGCCGGCTGGTCAGCCGCAGCACGACGGCTTCGCGCGCCTGCGCATCGCGCCAGGGCCACAGCACGCCGAGCAGCGCGGGGTAGTGGCGGGGGCGCAGGCGCTGGTGCCACGCGCTGAAGGGGCGCAGGCTGGTATTGACCAGGACGGCGCTGGCGATCTCTTGCGGATGCCGATGCGCCCACTCGACCGCGACCATTGCGCCGAGCGACATCGCGAGCAGGTGGCAACGCGTCACGCCGAGCGCCTGCAGCTGCGCGCGGCAGTCTTCCATCGTGGCGCGGATCGACGTCGGGCTGCGCATCGCGTGCCGCTCGCCGGCACCGGGCAGGTCGATCGCGAGGATGCGCACGCCAGGCAGCCGTTCGGCCAGCAGCGCCGGCAGCGGCCCCCAGTGGCCGGCTTCGCGCGTGAGGCCGCGCAGCAGCACCCAGGGCAGGTCGTCGGCCATCGTGCTCACGCGGCCTCGTACCAGCGCGCCAGCGCCTGCGCATGGTGGCGCCGCCGCGCCTCGTCCACCGGCACCCATTGCGTGTGGCTGCTGGCCGCGCGCGTGATGAAGTCCATCCACCACAGGTGCCGCCGCAGCACGCGTTGTTGCCGGTGCGCGATCACCGGGTTGAAGATGCCGTGCCGCGAGAAGAGCTGGCGCGGGTTCTTCTTCACCCACAGCCACGAGCCCATCTCCAGCGTGAGCGGCAGGAAGAGCGTGTCGGGCCGTGTGCAGGCGGTGAGGTAGAGGTGGTCCCACAGATCGCCGTGCGCCGTGTACTGCCGGCTCTGCGGTTCGAGCACATACGGGTGGTGCATCAGGTTCAGGTCGATCAGTTCGCCCAGCGCATGCATCTCGGGCAGGTGCGCCATCGGCTTGGGCGTGTGTGCGTACGGGAACCACAGGCGGTCGGCCAGGCCGAAGCCGGAATGGCAGTCGAGCGCGATGCTGAAGGGGCGGCTCAGCAGTTCGCTTTCGACCAGCGCGCACAGCGCCTGGCTTTCGCTTTCCATCGCGGCGCCTTCAACGCCGCGGTACCAGGGCAGCGTGGCGCTCAGGCGCTGCCCGCCGAGCAGCCAGGGCACGCGGCCGAGCGCATCCACCGGCGCGTTGCGCATCAGGTCGACACCGCGCGGGTTGGCGCGCGTGCCCAGCCACAGGCCACCGGGGTTGACGATCGGCAGGAAGACGAGCCGCAGCGTCTCGAGTTGCCGCTGCAGCGTCGTGTCCCACTGCAGCCGCGTGACGATGTTGCGCAGGTAGGCGATGGTCACCTGCGCACCGATGCGTTCGAGCCCGTGCACACCACCGAAGAAGCCCACGGCCGGCACGTCGCTGCGCTCGCTGCCGAGCAGGAAGGCCTGCACCTCGAAGGGCTCGCCGCCGGCGTCGACGCTGCACAGCACGCGCCGTTCCATCGCCGGCCCGGCGAGGTCGACGAGGGCTTGAAGCTCCAGGAATTCAGGCAGTTCGGAGGGGCTGACAGGACGCATGGCGAGGGGTGGAATTCGCCCCGAGCATAGCCATCGGCCTGCCATCAAACCGTCATGTTCGGCGCGTAGGGTGGCGGTGTTCTTCCACCACTTCCGAGGCCTGCCATGCGCGCTGCCCTGCACCTGCCGACGACCGCGTTCCACGTGTGCCGCGTGCTTGCCGGCGCGCTCGTGTGGGGCCTGACGGAATCGATCGCGCTCGCGCGTTCGCGCCGCCGCAGCGCCCGCTGATCAGCCGCCGCGGATGGCGCTGGCGGCGAGTGCGCCCAGGCGCCGCAGGGCCGCGTCGAGCACCTCGTCGTAGGGCCAGCCGCAGTTGATCCGCAGGAAGCGGTCGCTGCGCGCGCTGTTCGAGAACAGCCAGCCCGGCGCGATCGCGATCCCTTCCTGCAGTGCGGCATCGAACACCACGGCCGACGAGCATCCCTCGGGCAACTCGACCCACAGCTGCAGGCCACCCGGCGGCAGGTTCATGCGCGTGCCTTCGGGGAAGTAGGTCGCGATGGCCTCGGCCGTGCGCTCGCGCTGCCCGCGCAGGGCGGTGCGCAGGCGCCGCAGGTGGCGGTCGTACGCGCCGGTGCCCATGAACTGCCCGGCACCGAGCTGCGAGAGGATCTCGTTGTTGCGCGTCTGCGTGTACTTGAGCATCTCCACCCGCGCCTGCCAGCGGCCGGCGGTGATCCAGCCCAGCCGCAGGCCGGGCGCCAGGATCTTGTGCATCGATGCGCAGTGCAGCACGTTGCCCGTGCGGTCCCACGACTTGAGCGCGCGCGGCGTGCCCTCGGCGTCGAGCAGCTCGGTGTAGGTGTCGTCCTCGATCAGCGCGATGCCGTGCGCGTCGCACAGCTTCACGAGGCGTTCCTTGTGCGCGTCGGGCATCACGCTGCCCAGCGGGTTCTGCAGGTGCGGCACCACCACCAGCGCTTGGATGTCGCCGTAGGTCTGCACGGCCAGTTCGAGCGCCTCGATCGACAGGCCGGTCTGCGGGCTGGTCGGGATCTCCAGCGCGCGCAGGCCGAGGCTCTCGAGCACCTGCAGCAGGCCGTAGAAGGTGGGCGATTCCACCGCGATCGTGTCGCCGGGCTTCGCGACCGCACGCAGCGCGAGGTTGAGCGCCTCGATGCAGCCGTTGGTGACCAGCACGTCGTCGGGCGCGATCGCCATGCCGGCCGCCACCGCGCGCTGGGCGATCACGCTGCGGAAGTGCGGGTCGCCCTGCAGCGGCGGCACGCCGGAGAGCACCTCGGGCCGCAGGCGCAGCGCGCGCGTCATGGCGGCGCGCAGCTCCTCGGCCGGATAGAACTGCGGCGCCGCGCGGGCGATCGAGAGGTTCAGCTTGACCTTCGCGGCGCGCCGCCGCGCCACGAAGTCCGACACCTGGCCGTGGATGCCCACGTACTGCGCCGGGTCGGGGTGCAGGCCGGCCAGCGGCTCGTCCATCCGCGCCATGCGCAGGCGCTGCGGCGCCCGCACGAAATAGCCCGAGCGTTCGCGCGCCTCGGCCCAGCCATCGGATTCGAGCGTGCGGCACAGCTGCAGCGCGGTCGACAGGCTGATGTCGTGCAACCGCATCAGGCTGCGCAGCGACGGCATGCGCGCGCCCGGCTGCAGCGCGCCGGCCTCGATCGCGCCCCGGTAATGGGTCGCGAGCTGGCGGTAGAGCGGCGGGGTCGTCGTCGTGGACATGGGCCGATGCTGGCCCGTGCCCGGGCCGTGGAACAGATGCAGATTTCTGGAAAGCGACCATAACAGAGGGCGTTGCAGCGCCTCTGTTCCGGTCGCATCACTGGCGGCTGTGCCTGTCGCGGGCGGGCCTCGCGGCGGAGCATCGAGGCCTCGCTTCAAGGAGTTTCCGATGACCTCGACGATGACCCTGACCCGCACCCTGCGGCTGCAACGCGGCCAGGCGGTGCACGCGACCTTCGATGCCGGCACGGTGCTGCATGTCGCGGCCGGTGCGGTGGTGTTGCGCGAGCCGATGCGCTGGCTGGCCGGCACCGTGATGACGCCCGTCGTCCGGCTCGACGAGGGCCAAACCCATGCGCTGGCCGAAGGTGGCGGCAGTGTGCTGGAAGCGGTCGATGGCGATGTCGAACTGCTGCAACTTGCGCCGGCGTCACGCTGGCAGGGGCTGTGGCGCCGGTGGTGGCGGTCTGCGGCGCTCGCCTGAGCCCGCACGCATGGCCTATGCTGGGGGCCAACCGACCCGATAGAAACCCATGAAGAGCACAGCCCTCCTGCTTGCCGCCCTGCTGGCCGCCGCCGCCGTCCCCGCCACTGCGCAGGTCTCCGTACACATCAATGTCGGCGACGAGGGCGCGCGCCGGCCACCGCCGCCGCCGCGCCACGAACGCATGCCCGGCCTGCGCCCCGGCCACGCGTGGGTGCCGGGGCATTGGCGATGGAACGGGCGTGACTACGTCTGGATGCGTGGCCACTACGAGGCGAGGCGCCCCGACCGCCGCCACGACCACCACTGCCCTCCGGGACAGGCCCGGAAGGGCAACTGCTGACAGCCGTGCGCTGAAAAGCTACTGCATCCGGCCGCTGAGGTAGGGCTCGGGGTCGACCGCCACGCCGGCCTTGCGGATCTCGAAGCGCAGCTTCACGCGGTCGGTGCCGCTCTGGCCCATCTCGGCGATCGGTTGGCCGCGCACCACCTGGTCGCCCTCGGCCACCAGCGGACGGCTGATGTGCGCATAGGCGGTGATGAAGTCGTTGTCGTGCTTGAGGATGACCATCGTGCCGTAGGCCGGCAGCGCGCTGCTCACCAGCACCACCTGCCCGGCGCGGGACGCGCGGATCGGGTCGCCCATGCGCCCGCCGATGTCGATGCCCTTGTTCGAGTTGCCGTCGAAGCGCCCGATCACCGGGCCGGCCGCCGGCGCACCGAACGTGGCGCCCGGCACATCGCGCAGGCCGGGCGGCGTCGGGGCGGGAATCGGGGCCGGCGGCGGTGCGGCCGGTGCCGGTGTCGGGTAGGCGGGCAGTGGTGCCATGGGCGGCAGCGGGGTGGCCGTTCCGCAGGCGACAAGGGCGGCCGCAACGGCCAGCAACGCCGAGCGGCGCGTGGCGGACGAAAGGGAAGAAAGGTGCATGTTCGAGCCCATGGTGATGTGCAATGCCTTCTGGCGAGGTTCGTTGGCGGTCGATGGTCCCTGTTCGACGCGATCATCGCGCCGATGTTCCGCGTCGGCGGCGGGGAAGTCCCTGAGTGACCGCCGGCTATCGCGGCTTCGAAGGGTAGCCGTTCTCGACCCAGGCCTCGGCGCTGGTGGCCGTCAGCTTGAAGGTCGGCGCCACGCGCGCCTCGCCGAGCATGGTGCCCGATTCGTCCTGGGCGCTGAGCAGGCCGTGCGGGTTGTCCTCGTCCGGCACGATGCGCAGCGCCACACGGATGCGCTCGGTGCCGTGGCCCACGAACACATGCTTGTTGAGCTGCGCATGCAACTGCTGCTCATGCCGGCGCAGCACCTCGTTGGCGGTCTTCACCAGGGTGTGGAAGGCCGGCGTGTCCAGCGGCTTGGGGTTCTTCTTGTCGCGGCCCATGGTCCAGGGGCCGACCAGCGCGGGCTCCGGGTCGCCCTGGCGCGTCATCGCGACGGCCCAGCCGTCGTCGTCCTCGTTCTTGATGATGCGGGCGGTC
>CALRYR010000279.1:0-6152 GCA_943372425.1 Variovorax sp. YR752
CGACGTCGAGACCTTCCCCACGCTGCTGGTCGTGGGTGCGCAGGGCACGCATTTCCTCGGGCCGCTGCTGCCGCATCCCGAGACGCTGACGCGCATGCTAGGTGCGCTGCCGGCCGCGCAGCCGTCGAGCGAGACGGTGGTCACGCTGATGGCGGCGGTGGCCGCGACGCCGGCGCAGTTCGAACTCTGAGCGCGCGGTCTCGCGGGCCTCAGCCGGCCAGGAAATCGCGCAGCGCGAACAGCACGTCGTCCGGTGCCTCGGACATCAACGCATGCCCGGCCTGCACCACCACCGTCTTCGACGACGGCGCCTTGGCGCTGAGCGTCTTCGCCGCCTTGGGCGGCGTCATCTGGTCGGCCGCGCCGAGCAGGAAGAGCACCGGGCATTGCACCGCTGCGATGGCCGCTTCGCCGTTCGCATAGTCGTTGCAGGCGTTGAAGCCGACGTGGAACACATTGACCTCGCGGTTGCTCGCCAGCACGCGGCGCATGAGCGCGCGCGAGCCGCCGTAGAGCCAGGTGCCGGGGCCGAGCGAAGAGGGCGGCGGCGCGAGCATGGAATGCGAGAAGGCGTTGACCATGTCGATGGCCTTCATCGGCGCGTTCAGTGCGCTGTCGAGCAGCGCCGGCGACACTGCCATCGGGTAGGCCGTGCCGACCATCGCCAGATGCGACACGCGTTCCGGCGCGCGGGCCGCCGTCTCCAGCGCGATCAGCGAGCCGAAGCTGTGGCCGACCAGCGCGGCCTTCTGCACACCGGCTGCGTCGAGCAGCGCGACGACAAAATCCGCGGCTTCTTCGACGGTGGCCGGCGCCTTGCCCGCGCTCTTGCAGTGGCCGGGCAGGTCGATGGCCAGCACGTTCCAGCCGTGGTTGGCGAACCAGCGGCTCTGCAGGATCCACACGCTGTGGTCGTTGAGCACGCCGTGGATGAAGACGACGGTCGGCTTGGCGGTATCGAGCGGCTTCCCGCCGGTGTAGACGTACGTTGTGTGGCCGTTGACGTTGTAGTTCATTGCAGGGCTCCGCCAGCTTGGCGCTTGCTTTCGGGGTGCGTGTGCAGGCCACCGGGTACTCCCCTCCGCGAATGTCCCCCGCCTTCGGCTCCTCCTTTATTTCGCTGCGGGGAGCACCCGATACCCTGCACACGTGGATGCGGTGTTGGCAGGCTGCCGCCGGCGATCAACCACTGCGCGTCCGGATCGCGTCGATGGTGTGCTCTGCGCAGCGAAATAAAGGAGGAGGCCGCAGGCCGGGGGACATTCGCGGAGCAGAGTACGCCGTCGGCGTGAGCCCGCCCCGAACCAGACACCCCGGAAACGCCACGAACGAAGAAGCAAGCGTTCATCTCAAGCCCCCGCCTTCTCAGCCGCCTTCAACGCCCGCTTCAAGTCATCGATCAAATCCGCCGGATCTTCCAGCCCGATCGACAGCCGAATCGTCCCCTGCGAGATGCCCGCGCCCGCCAGCGCCTCGTCCGTCATGCGGAAGTGCGTGGTGCTGGCCGGATGGATCACCAGGCTGCGGCAGTCGCCGACGTTGGCCAGGTGGCTGAAGAGCTTGAGCGTTTCGATGAACTTCTTGCCTTGTTCGCGACTGCCCTTGATGTCGAAGCTGAACACCGCGCCGGCACCGCGCGCGCCGTGCTTGAGCAGCTTCTGCGCCAGCGCATGGCTCGGATGCGACTCGATCAGCGGATGGCCCACGCGCGACACGAACGGGTGCGCCGCCAGGAACTCCACCACCTTCTGCGTGTTGTCGATGTGCCGCTCCATACGCAGCGGCAGCGTCTCGATGCCCTGCAGGATCAGCCACGCCGTGTGCGGGCTCATCGACGCGCCGAAGTCGCGCAGGCCCTCGCGGCGCGCGCGCAGCAGGAAGGCGCCGACCGTGCTCTCCTCGCTGAACACCATGTTGTGGAAGCCGTCGTAGGCCTGGCTCAGCTCGGCGAACTTGCCCGACTTCTCCCAGTCGAAGCTGCCGCCGTCGACCACCACGCCGCCGATCACCGTGCCGTGGCCGGAGAGGAATTTCGTCGCCGAGTGGTAGACCAGATCGGCGCCGTGGTCGAAGGGCTTGATCAGGTAGGGCGAGGTCAGCGTCGAGTCGACCAGCAGCGGCACGCCGGCCGCATGCGCGATGTCGCTCACCGACGGGATGTCCAGCACGTCCAGCCCCGGGTTGCCGACGGTCTCGCCAAACAGCAGCTTGGTGTTCGGCCGGATCGCGGCCTTCCAGCCGTCCAGGTCGTTCGGCTTGACGAAGGTCGTCTCGATGCCGAAACGCCGCATGGTGTAGTGCAGCAGGTTCTGCGAGCCGCCGTAGAGCGCCGTGCTCGCCACGATGTGGGAGCCGGCGCCCATCAGCGTCGCCACGCTCAGGTGCAGCGCGGCCTGGCCGCTGGCGGTGGCGATGGCGCCGATGCCGCCTTCGAGGGCCGCCACGCGTTGCTCCAGCACCGCATTGGTCGGGTTGCTGATGCGGCTGTAGACGTGGCCGGCGCGTTCCAGGTTGAACAGGGCAGCGGCGTGGTCGCTCGACTCGAAGACGAAGGACGTGGTCAGGTGGATCGGCACGGCGCGCGCGCCGGTGGTCGGGTCGGGCGCGGCGCCTGCGTGCAGGGCGAGGGTGTCGAAACCGGGGTCGGAATAGCCAGGCATGTGTCTCCTTCGGGGCTTGTAACGCTCGCTCGCCTCTGTGCTGTGCAGGGCGTCGATCGCCGGCTATTGTGAGCGAGTTGGGCTATATTCATCCGATCGGCCGAGAGTCAGAAGAGGAGCACCACGATGAAAGTCAGCGACATCCTGCGCGTCAAGGGCAACACCCTCTACACCATCACCCCGGACGACTCCCTGGCCGACGCCGTGACGACCATGGCCGAAAAGGACATCGGTTCGCTCGTTGTGATGGAACACGGCGATCTGGTCGGCATGCTCACCTTCCGCGAGGTGATCGTCGCCATCGTCAAGAACGGCGGCCAGGTCGGCGGCTCGCTGGTGCGCAAGGCGATGGACGACGCGCCCGTCACCTGCACCGCCGAGACCGAGCTCGACGAGATCCGCCGCATCATGCTCGAGCGTCACGCGCGCTATATGCCGGTCATGGACAAGCGGATGCTCATGGGCGTGATCAGCTTCTACGACGTCGCCAAGGCCGTGGTCGACAGCCAGAATTTCGAGAACAAGATGCTCAAGGCCTACATCCGCGACTGGCCCGGCGGCGACGAGGGCGGCGCGACCTGATCCGCGCCATGGACGACAGCGCCGAAGCCATCGCACGCGACATCGCCGCGGTGGGGCGCATCAGCGCGGTCCCGTCCCTGCTTCGCCTGATCTGCCAGAACACCGGCATGGGCTTCGCCGCCGTGGCGCGGGTCACCGACGGCACCTGGACGGCCTGCGCCGTGCAGGACGACATCGACTTCGGGCTGAAGACCGGCGGCCAGCTCGATGTCGCCACGACGCTGTGCAGCGAGTCGCGTGTCGCCCGGGAGCCGGTCGTCATCGACCACGCCAGCCTCGACCCCACCTACCGCGACCACCACACGCCGCGCATCTACAACATCGAGAGTTACATCTCGGTGCCGATCATCCGGCCCGGCGGTGTCTATTTCGGCAACCTCTGCGCCATCGACCCGAAGCCGGCGGTGGTGTCCGATCCGCGCATCGTGGCGATGTTCACGGCCTTCGCCGACCTCATTGCGATGCAGCTCGAAAGCGAAGATCGGCAGAACGCGGCCGAGACGGAACTGGTCAACGCGCGCGCCACCGCCGAGTTGCGCGAGCAGTTCATCGCGGTGCTCGGCCACGACCTGCGCAACCCGCTGTCGGCCGTCGGCGCCACGGCCCAGTTGCTGTCGCGACGGACCGAGCCAGAGCTGGTCCGCCTCGGCATGCGCCTGGACGCCACCACGCGCCGCATGTCGCAGCTGATCAACGACGTGCTCGACCTGGCGCGCAGCCGGCTCGGTGCCGGCATGGGCGTGGCGATGGCAGAGACGAACGACCTGGCGGCGGCGCTGAACGATGTCGTCTCTGAGCTGCGCGAAGCCCATCCGCAGCGCCGCATCGACGCTGACATCGTCATCCCGTGCACCGTGCGGTGCGACACGGGCCGTCTGCAGCAACTGCTCTCGAACCTGCTGGGCAATGCGCTGACCTACGGTGCCGTCGACCGGCCGGTGCGCGTCGGCGCGTCGGTCGAGGGCGACGAACTGGTGCTGGTGGTGGCGAACGAGGGTGCGCCGATCGCCGCCGGTGACCTGGCACGTGTCTTCGAGCCCTACTGGCGCCCGATCAGCAGCAAGCCGGGCGGTGGGCTGGGCCTGGGCCTCTACATCTGTGCGCAGATCGCCACGGCGCACGGCGGCGCGATGCGGGTCGAATCGTCCGCCGAATCCGGCACCGTGTTTTCCGCGCGCTTGCCGGTCGCGGACTGACGCGCAGCCCTCAGGGCGTCGCCACGCTGACGAAGACCGACACCGCTCGCGCCACATCCGCATCGCCGATATGGCGATGGAAGACCACACGCAGCAGGCTTCGGCCCCATGGGCGCACGCGCACGCCGGCGGCGTCCAGCGCCTCGACCCAGCCGCGGCTGTCGCGCCCGCTGTCGCTCACGTCGACCTGGACGATGTTGGTCTGCGGCACCGATGCACGGACCGTCAGCCCGGCCGCATTGAGCCCTTCGCTGAAGCACCGCGCCCGTGCGTGATCGTCGCCGAGGCGGTCGCGCATGTGCAGCACGCCTTCGAGCCCCGCCGCGGCCATGATGCCCGCCTGGCGCTGCGTGCCGCCGATCATGCGGCGCAGCCCGCGCGCCCGGTCGATGGCGGCCCGACCGCCGGCCAGGACCGCGCCCACCGGCGCACTCAGACCCTTCGACAGGCAGACCGACACGGTGTCGGTGAAGCGTGCGATTTCCTGCGGCGCAACGCCGAGCGCGGTGGCCGCATTGAACATGCGCGCGCCGTCGAGGTGTACCGGGATGCCGCGTCGCCGGGCGATCTCGCGCACGCCCCGCAAATGGTCGAGCGGCAGCACCGCGCCGCCTGCGTTGTTGTGCGAGGTCTCGACCGCGATCAGCGCGGTGCGCAGCTTGTGGCCGCCGCCCTGCGACAGGTCGTCGAGCATGTTCAGGTCCATGGCGCCCGCTTCACCGGCCACCGGCAGATAGAACAGGCCGGTGAAGGTCGCGGCACCGCGCTCGGCGCTGAACATATGGGCCGATGCTTCGAGCACCACCTGCTCGTTGCGTGCGCCATGCACCAGCACCGCGAGCAGGTTGGCCATGGTGCAACTGGGCACGAACAGGCCGGCCTCCTTGCCGAGCAGCGTGGCCATCGTCGCCTCGAGTTCGCGCACCGTCGGGTCGCCGTCCAGGCCGTCGTCGCCGATCGGCGCGTGCTGCATGCGTTCGTACATCGCGGCGGTCGGCCGCGTGACGGTGTCGCTGCGCAGGTCGATGGCGGACGTGGATTCAGTACTGGTCGGCTGTGCCGAGGCGGCGTCGGTGGGGAAGTTCATGGCGTGGCTGCTCAGTGCGAATGCCGGTGGCGCCGCGCCAGGTAGGCGGTGCCGCGCGAGGCCGTGAAGCAGATGGCGAGGTAGACCAGCGCGACGAAGATGTACATCTCGGGCAGTCGGCCGTCGCGCTGGCCGATCTTGGACGCGGCGCCCAGGAAGTCGGTGAGCGACAGCACGTAGACCAGGGATGTGTCCTGGAACAGCATGATGATCCGCGTCAGCAGGGCCGGCGTCATGTTGCGGAAGGCTTGCGGCAGCACGATGCTGCGCATGAGCTGGCCGTGCGGCATGCCCAGCGCCATGCCCGCCGCCACCTGGCCCTTGGGCACCGACTGGATGCCGGCGCGCACGATCTCGCAGAAGTAGGCCGCCTCGAACAGCGTGAAGGTGATGACCGCGGACTTGAACGCGCCCACCTGCACCGGGCTCGACGCACCCAGCACCCAGGCGCCCATGTACGGCATCAGGAAGTAGAACCAGAAGATCACCAGCAGCAGCGGTACCGAGCGCATCACGTTGACGTACACCGCGGCCGGCCAGGCGATCAGCTTGATCGGCGAGAGCCGCGCCATCGCCAGCAGCGTGCCCAGGGCCAGGCCCATGACGGCGGCCAGCGCGGTCAGCGTC
>CALRYR010000280.1:0-6151 GCA_943372425.1 Variovorax sp. YR752
GACGTCACTGCCGGCCAACCGGCTGCTGTTGCACAACGCCAGCGCGGTGGGCGTCCTCTGGGGCGAGGTGCGTCAGCGTGCTCCGGCCCTGGCTCGGGCGCTCACGGAGGAGATCCATGCCTGGCACGCGCAGGGCCAGTTGCGACCGCTGCCAGGGAACGGGTTTTCGTTCGAGCAGGCACCGGAGGCCCTGGCCGCACTCGACAGCCGAGCCAGCACCGGCAAGGTGTGGCTGGATCTGGAGCGCTGAAGGCGCGAAACCGCGGGTGAGAGGGGCACACGCGGATGCAACGCAGCTCAGCTCAGCAGCTGTCGCGCGATCATGTTGCGGTGGATCTCTGAGGCGCCTTCGTAGATCCGCAACACCCGCAGGTCGCGGTAGACGCGTTCGACCACGGTGCCTCGGCAGTAGCCCGAGCCTCCGAAGATCTGCAATGCCTTGTCGGCGATGCGGCAGGCGGCCTCGGTGCAAATGACCTTGACCATCGAGGCCTTCAGGCGGGCGTCCTCACCACGCGCGGCGCGCCACACGGCCTCCCACAGCACCATGCGTGCGGCATGCAGATCCATCGCCATGTCGGCGATCATGTGCTGAATGGCCTGGTGCTCGGCCAGCGCCTGGCCGAAGGTGACGCGGGTCTTCGCATGCTCGATGGTCTGTTCCAGCGCGATCGTGGCCGGCCCCAGGGCCTGGCAACCCACATTCAATCGGCCTTCGTTCAAGCCCGACATGGCATAGCCCAGGCCACGGCCTTCTTCGCCCAGCAGATGGCTGGCAGGAACGCGGCAGTCGGTGAACGTGACCTCGCACAGGCTGTCGTCCATCCAGCCCATGGTGGCCATGGTGCGTGCCACCTGAAAACCGGGCGTACGGGTGTCCAGCAGGAAGGCCGAGATGCCGTTCTTGCCCTTGCTGCGGTCGGTCGAGGCGAGCACCGTCACGCTCTGGCAATGGTTGGCGTTGGAGATGAAGATCTTGCTGCCGTTCAGCACGTAATGGTCGCCGTCGCGTACGGCGGTGGTGCTCATCCTGGCAGCGTCCGAACCCGCATTCGGCTCGGTGATGGCGATGCAGTTGCGTGAGGTGCCCGCGGCAATGCCCGGCAGCCACTGGCGCTTCACGTCCTCCGAGGCATGGTCCACGATGATGTGCACGCCGGGGCCGAGCGCGGATCGCACGAACGGCCAGAACTGAGGCGGCAGCCGACCCAGCTCGAGCTGAATCGCGGTGCTGGTGATGCGGTCCAGCGGGTTGCCCCCGTAGGCTTCGGGAATGGACATGCCATAGAAGCCCATGGCGCGCAGGGCTTGCTCTACTGCGTCCGGCACTTGGCCTGTGGCGTGGTACTGGGGCTCGAGTTGCAGCAGCTCATCGACCACTTTTCGCGTGGCTTCTTGCATTTCGGCAGCGTCGGGGGGGAGGTTGAAGTCCATGGGTCTCTCGGATGAAATGATGTCCAATGCTAAATGGTTGGACCAATGAGATCAACCCCGGTTGCGCGGAATTCAGTGGACGGGCCAGCGCCTCAACACAGCTTCGACTGTGGTGGCTTCCATCGGTGCCGGTCCCTGCACCTGTGACGGCGTGCGCGAGAAACGCGGCGCCGGCGCCGGCTGAACCACACCCTGAACGTCGATGAAGGCTTCGCGTGCCCGGTTGTGTGGGTGCTCCCGCGCCTGGCTGAGCGGCAGCACCGGCGCGAAGCAGGCGTCGCTGCCTTCAAGCAGCTCGCACCACTGGGCCTGCGTGCGGGTGGCGAACAAGCGTTCGAATTCGGCGCGAAGAGCGGGCCAGGCGGAGCGATCGGCCTGCGAAGGGCGCAGTCCTTCCGCGACACCGATTCGCTCGCACAGTTGCGCGAAGAACTGCGGCTCGATGGGCCCGATGCTCACGTACTCGCCGTCGGACGTGCGATAGCTGCCGTAATAGGGCGCGCCGCCGTCCAGCAGGTTGCTCCCGCGCTGTTCGACGAAGCTGCCGCGCAGCGCCATCGTGGCGAAGGTGCTCATCAGCGAAATCGCGCCGTCGGTGATGGCGGCGTCGACGACCTGGCCGCGGCCGGAGTGCTGGCGCTCGTGCAGCGCCGCGAGGATGCCGCTGACCAGATACAGGCTGCCGCCTGCATAGTCGCCGACGAGGTTCAGCGGCGGGCTGGGCGGGCCGTCTTGCGGGCCGATGGCATGCAGCGCGCCGGTCAGCGCGATGTAGTTGATGTCATGGCCTGCGGCCTTGGCGAGCGGGCCGGTCTGGCCCCAGCCTGTGATGCGTCCATAGACCAGGCGTGGGTTGAGAGCGGCAACGTCGTCGGGGCCCAGGTCAAGCCGTTCCATCACGCCGGGGCGGAAGCCTTCGACCAGCACGTCGGCCTGCGTCAGCAGCTCCCGCACTGCGTCGCGCGAGGCCGGATCCTTCAGGTCGGCCTGAACCACGGAGCGCCCGCGGCCGACGATGTTCCGGCGGTCGCCCAGTGGCTTGTCGGGCCGGTCGACGGTGACGACATCGGCGCCCATGTCGGACAGCAGCATGCAGGCGAAGGGGCCGGGGCCGATGCCCGCAAATTCGATGACGCGCAGGCCCGTGAGCGGACCGCGGGGCTTCAGGTGGAAATGGTCCATTGCAGCAGGGTGTGAGAAAAGGGTTGGGTGTGGTGTTCGAAGACGCCCGCAACAGGCGCACCGATGTGCACCGCCTGCATCGGGTCGCCCAGCAGATTGCCCAGCATGCGCAAGCCGCCGGCGTCTGGCAGTTCCACCAGCACCACGAGGTACGGGCCGTGGTTCTTCAGGCAGGCATGGGAGGGATGCCAGACGCGTTCCCAACTGAAGATGCGCCCGCGCGGCGCCACGTCGACCCAGGCCGGGTCGAAAGCGTGACATTGATGGCAGATCCACTCGGGCCCGAACTGCCAAGCCTGGCAGGCGCTGCAGCGCTGCACGCGCAGCCGGCCCGCGCGCAGGCCGTCCCAGAAGGGCTTCGATAGGTCGTCGGATTCGGGAACCGGGGCGGGCAGGCCTGCGGGAAGGTAGGTGGCGGTGGTCACAGCGTGTTCTCCGATCCCAGCAGCAGGTTGCTGGCAGGCGACACCATGGGCCCGCCGATCACCAGCGCCACATCGCTGCGGCGGGCCTGGCTGGTGGAGGTGCCGCGCACTTGGCGCACGGCTTCCAGCACCAGCTCGAAGCCGTGCATGTAGCACTCCGCCAGATTACCGCCGCTGGTGTTCAGCGGCAGGCGGCCGTCGGGCGCCAGCAGGTTCTCGGTGCGCAGGAAATCGTTGGCCTCCTCGGGCGCGAAGAAGCCGTGCTCGGCCAGCGCCATGACCACGCCGCCCGTGAAGTTCTCGTAGCTCTGTACCACGCCGATGTCCTGGGGTCCCAGGCCGGCCATGCGGTACAGGTCGGCGGCGACGCCGCTGTAGTTGGCGCTGGCGTAGCGCGGTGCGGCATGGGGCGACGCCGCGGCGCGGTGCTCGGCGCCGACCGCGGTGCCCAGGATGTAGGCTGGTTTCGGCGCCAGCGTGCGCGCACGCTCGGCCGACATCAGCAGCACGGCGGCGGCACCGTCGTTCTCCATGCAGCAGTCAAAGAGCCGCAGGGGCTCGACGATCCAACGCGCGGCGTCGTAGCGGGCTTCGTCCAGGGGCTTGCCGTGCATCACGGCGCGCGGATTGGCCTGCGCATGGTGGTAGGAGGCCATCGCGATGGCCCGCAGTGCTGGTGGCTGGACGCCGTATTCGTGCATGTAGCGCTGCACGCGCATGGCGAATTTCTGCGGCGGCGCGAGTACGCCGTAGGGCATCTGGTAGGCCATGTCGCCGCTGACGGTGGGCTCGCCCCCGCTCTGACCGAAGCGGCCGAACTGACCCTGGGCCAGGCCGCGGTAGACGACGACGCAGTCGGCCAGGCCTGCGTGGATGGCGGCCGCGCCGTTGGCCACGGCGGCGCAGCAGCCACCCCCGCCACCGCCCCACTGCATGGTGGCCGAGCGCATCTGGCGCACGCCTAACGCGGCAGCGAGCCGGGCCGGGTCGCTGCGGTCGTTGCTGTAGGAGGCGAAA
Organism: Variovorax sp. YR752; assembly: GCA_943372425.1. Lineage (GTDB taxonomy): Bacteria > Pseudomonadota > Gammaproteobacteria > Burkholderiales > Burkholderiaceae_C > Variovorax. The sequence goes on from CALRYR010000280.1 coordinate 4,059, forward strand.
CCGTCGATCGTGCGTGGGTCGATGCCGGCATCCTGGCAGGCCGCCAGGATGGCCTTGAGCACGAGCTTGAACTCGGGGTCCGGTGAGCTGCCGTGCTTGTAGTACGGCGTCTCGCCGATGCCCACCACGGCGACTTGGCCGCGCAGCGTGCACGGTGCCGCGTTCATCGCGCCTTCGCCGTGTCGATGGCGCCCGACTTCGCCAACGCGGCGATGCGTTCGGCGCTGTAGCCCAGTCTGTCTCGCAGGATCTGCTCCGTGTGCTGCCCGATGTCAGGTGCGGCCACCGGGTCGGCGACTGGCGTCGCCGAGTAGCGGATCGGCGAGGCCACGTTGGGGATCCAACCATGCTGTGGGTGCGCAACGCGGCTGACCAGGCGGCGTTCTGCCGCCTCGGGAGAACGCAGCGCCTGTCCCACGCTGCGCACCTGGCCGCAGGGGATCGCGGCGGCTCGCATGCGCGGCTGCCAGTAGCCCCACGGCTGCAGGGCGAAGGCCTCGCCGAGGAGGGCGAACAACTCCTCGCGCCGTGCAATACGGCCCTTGGGCGTGGCGTACTCCGGCGCGGCGGCTACGTCGGGCCGCGCGAGCACCTGGGTCATCAGGCGCTGGAAGATCTTGCTGTTGCCGCAGTTGATGTAGAAGGCGCCGTCGCTGGCATGGAACACGCCCGACGGGCAGGTGTCCGGACTGGTGTTGCCGTGCCGCTGGGGTTCCTCGCCGCTGAAGAGGTGCTGCACGCTGGCGTAGCCGGTCATCAGCACGGCGTTGTCGAACAGTGCCACGTCCACCTGCTGGCCGATGCCGTGGCGCTCGCGCGCCATCAGCGCCCCCAGGATGGCGTTGCCGGCCATCATGGCGGTGCTGATGTCCATGACCGGCGAGAGCGCACGCACGCCTTCGCGGTCGGCGTAGCCGTTCATGGAGACGAAGCCGCTCTCCACCTGGGCGATGGGATCGAACCCCAGGCGGTCGGCAAACGCGCCCTCGCGCCCGTAGGCCGACACCGATGCATAGACCAGCCGCGGGTTCTGCACCTTCAGGCTGTCGTAGCCCAGGCCCAGGCGGTCCATCACGCCGGTGCTGAAGTTCTCCGCCACCACGTCGGCACCGGCAATCAACTCGCGGGCGATCTGCTGACCTTCGGGGCTCTTGAGGTCCAGCGCGATGCTCTGCTTGTTGCGGTTGCACCAGAGGTAGGGCCCGCCGAGCGTGGGATCGTCGGGATGGGCGGGCGGGTAGTAGCGGTAGGCGTCGCCCTGGCCGATGGCCTCGACCTTGATGACCTCCGCCCCCATGTCGGCCAGGATCATGGTGGCCAGCGGACCGGCAATGAAGTGCGTGAAGTCCACCACGCGGATGCCGGCCAGCGGCAGCGGGGCGCCGGCGGGGCGTGGCTGGTGTTCGGGAAAGTCCGCCAGGCGGCTCTGGATGTCGTTGCTGTGCATATCGTCTCGGGTTTACATCTCGATCCGGGCGCCCTGGATCACGGGTTTCCATTGCTGGATCTCGTCTCGGATCAAGGTTTCCATTTCGGCCGGCGTGCTGCTGCGCGCTTCAACATTGCGGCCAGTGAAGAGCTTCTGAATCTCCGGCCGTGCCACAGCCGCGACCACCGCCGCGTTCAATTTCTGCACGACGTCGTCGGGCGTACCTTTGGGCGCAAGCAGGCCGAACCAAGCCGCACTTTTGAAGCCCGGCAGGGCGTCGGCAATCGCAGGAACACCGGGTACCACGGGCGTGCGCTTGAGGGTGCTGACACCCAGGTACTTGACCTTGCCGGTGGCCAACATGGTGGCGCCGTCCAACCCGGTCACGAAACTGGCCTGTACCTGGTCGCCGAGCATGGCGGTGGTCAGCGGTGCACCACCGTTGTAGGGCACGTGCTGCAGGCGAATCCCGGCCGCCGTGTTGAAGTATTCGCTCGTCAGATGCGAGAACGAACCGTTGCCCACCGAACCGATGTTGAGCTTGCCGCTCTGCGTCTTGGCGTAGGCGACGAATTCCTGGACGGTGTTGGCCGGCAGATCGGCCGGTACGGCCAGGATCATGGGCGTGAACGCCACGGTTGAGATCGGGCGGAAGTCGCGCACT
>CALRYR010000281.1:0-6122 GCA_943372425.1 Variovorax sp. YR752
ATGCGTTGTTCCCGCTGCATGGGGTCGGTCAGCCGCTCGCTGAAGTCGACCAGCGGCTCGAAGCGGACATCGTAGCGGGCACCGCCCACGTAGAGCGCCGACATGAAGAACACCTTGCGGCGCAGCAGCGCGGCGAGCCGGAACGGGCCGTCGTTGAAGGTCGCCGGCTGACCCAGGAACGGCAGCGTCAGGTTGTTGCTGCGCTGGCCCATGTCCTCGGTGCCGGGCAGCGTGCGGTCGGCCAGCATGCCACCCAGGCCGCCCGTGTCGAGCCAGTCGCGCAGCGCCAGCATCGAATGCGGCCGGCCCAGCGCGATGATGTGCGGCCGGAGTTCGGGCAGCGCGATGGTCTCGAGGATGCTCGAGATGCGCTGCGCGTTGTCGGTGAACATCAGCATCGCCAGCCGCAGCGCCCCATGGTCGTCGCTGTGCTGGCGGCAGGCGCCCATGGCCTCGAAGCTGCCGACGTGGGCGCCGAGCAGGAAGGCACCGCGGCCCGAGAGCACCTCGGCCTCGACCGGCTCCTGGCCGCGGATGCGGACGTCGAACAGGTCCATGCGGCCGCGCAGGAAATACACGCGGTCGAGCACGGTCGACGCGAAGGAATGCAGCAGCCGATAGCCGTCGGCCCAGCCGGCCTGCGGCCCGATGGCGCGCAGCAGGTAGCGCTTGATGTGGCGCCGCGGCGTGGGGTCGAACAGCAGAAAGTAGAGGCAGATCGGGTGCAGCACCAGCCGCGTCAGGCGCCGGCCGCAGGTCAGCGCCAGCCAGCAGATGAAGCGCAGCGCCAGCATGTTGCTGCGCTCGGGCCGATGCGCCCAGGCCGCCGCATCGGGTGCCTTGCTGGCGGTCTCGCCGGTGGCGTCGTGCGTGCCCATCAGCGCGCGTCCGAGGGCGTCCAGCGCCCGCTTGCCGCCACCACGTCGCCGCAGCGCACCTCGAAGCGCACGCCGCGCGCGGCGCCGGCTTCAGGGTGCAGCGCAATGTCGATGGCCGCACCAGGGCGCACCGGCGACAGGAATTTGACTGCCGCCAGCGTGGGATGTGCACCGAGCCGCGCCGCCATCGCGGGCACGCGCCACATCACCTCCATCACCTCCGACACCAGCAGCGCGCCTGGTACCAGCGGCTGGCCGGGAAAGTGGCCCGCGAAGACGGGGTGGTCTTCGGGAATCTCGTGCGTCACCTGCACCGGCGTGTCGTCGGCGGCGAGCTGCGAGAGCGCGAATTCGCGCAGTGCGCGCACGGTGAGCTTGCCAGTGCCTTCGCGCGGCAGCGCGGGCACATGCACCACGCGCCGCGGCACAAAGACGGATTCGAGCCGCGCCCGCAGCGCCGCAACCACGTCGCCGGCGGCCAGCGTCGGCGCCACCACGAAGGCCACCGGCCGCACAACGCCGTCGCTCACGTCATCGGGCAGCCAGAAGGCGCCGTCTTCCACGCCGGGAATGCTGTTGAGGTGGTAGTTGAGGTGGCCCAGCGAGCTGCGCTTGCCGGCGACATGGATCAGGTCGTTGGCGCGGCCGAACAGGCGGAAGCGCCGGTCGTCGAGCAATTCCAGGATGTCGGCCATCGGCGTCGGCTGCGGGATGAAGTCGCCGGAGAAGACGAACTGCTCTGCGCCGTCCGCGCCGGGCTGCGCGGTGACGCGGATCTCGCCGAAGGTCTCCCACACCTCGCTCTGCGTGGGCCGGCGCACCGCGACCTGGCCCGACTCGGTGCTGCCGTAGATCTCGATGAGCATGCCACCGGTGGCCTCCTCGGCTTGCGCGGCGAGCTGCGGCGACAGCGGCGCGGTGGCCGACAGGAGCAGGTCGACCGGCGGGATGTCGATGCCGGCCAGCAGCAGCGTCTTCAGGTGGAAGGGCGTGGTGACCAGCGCGCGCGGACGCGGCACCGCCGCCAGCGCCGCCGCGATGTCGGCCGGAAAGAAGGGCCTGCCGCTGTCGAAGGCCGCACCGCCGACCAGCGCCAGCAAGGCGGTGGATTCGAGCCCATAGCTGTGCTGCACCGGCACCGTGCCGACCAGCGTCAGCCCTGCGAGCGAGGGGCGTCCGAGCAATTGCGCCAGCCGCGCGACAGCGGCGGCGGCATCGCCGACCAGCGTGTGCCAGGTCTTGGCATGCGGCTGCGGCACACCGGTCGAGCCGGAGGTGAGAAGGCTGACGGCGTGCAGGCCGCCGTCGATGGCGGGCACTTCGTCGGGCGCATCGGCTGCGTCGGCACCGACCTCGACCATCACGCGGTCGAGCCCCGGCGTTTCGAGCGAGGGTTCGTCGGTCACGGCCGTGAGTTTTCCGTGCTCGGCCGTCAGCCGCGCCATCGTCTCGGGCCGCGCATCGGGCGGCAGCAGGCTGGCCTGACCGCGGAGCAACGCGGCGCCGAGCGCCACCGTGAAGGCATAGCGGTCGTTGCACAGATTCAGCACCGGCCCCGCGGCCGGCATGCGCTCGGCCTGCCGCGCCACATCGGCGAGAAACATGCGGCCCGACACCGGCGCGCCGGCGCGCCAGGCGAACGGTGCGTCGAGGTCGCGGTTGGACAGCAAGGGATGGGAAGGAGCGTTGTTCGGCATGCGCAATTCCGTTGTCATCGCATCAGAGGCTGAGAGTTTTTTGGCCGCGCCCGAAAGGCGCGTCAAAACGCGCCGGATCTAGGCGCAAAGCGCAGCCATAGCTCGGGCTATGGCGAGCATTTGCAACGACGAGCCGGGGTGTTTTGACGTGCAAGGCGGGCATGGACAAAAGACTCTCAGGCTCTCAGCGCTTGGCCGTCGGGTCGGCCGACGACGCGCCGTAGAAGGCACGCACCGCATCGATCATGCGGGTGCGTTCGAACTCGGGGTGCAGGCGGTAGCGCACCAGGTGCTCGCCCACGAACAGCACGACCACCATCACCGGGCTCAGCACGTTGGCCAGCAGCGACCAGGCCGAGAACGGCAGCCAGAGGTAGACGGGAATCGAGACCAGCGCGGTCAGCGTGAAGTAGATCGTCCAGACCCAGGTCACCTGCCGCGTGTATTCGGGCATGCCCGCCTGAAGCGGATGCACGCGCTGCGCGAACTGTCCGATGAGCGACAGCCGCCCGCCACGGAGGCTGCCGCCGAACCAGCAGGCCAGAACGCCGTTGATGCCGACATGCTGCAGGACGTACAAACGATTGGGGTCGCCCGCACCACCGCGCCACAACACGACAAAGACCAGCAGCCCCGCCAGCGTGGCGCCGACCAGGCCCCAGCCGCCGAAGCGCGAGCCGCCCAATCCGAGCGCCGTGAGCCAGAGCGGACCGAGCAGCACCGCCATCGCCCAGGGGGCGTGCGGATGGAACAGCATCAGCCAGTGAGACAGGCCCGCATACGCCGCTCCTGCCAGCAGCAGGAGCGCCAAGCGCCATCGCGACATCTGGGCTTCAGGCGCCGCGGGCGCTTCGGGGGTGTTCCACTTCAAGCAGTGGTGCGGTTCGCCGCCACGTGCGTGGCCAGCGTGCGCAGGGATTGGAAGATCTGCTGGTTGCGCTCGTCATCCGAACGCAGCTGGAAGCCGTAGCGGCGGGACACTTCGAGGGCCACTTCCAGGATGTCGATGGAGTCGAGGCCGAGGCCGTCGCCGTACAGCGGCGCGTTCGGATCGACCTCGGCGGGCGTCACTTCGAGATTCAGGGATTCGACCAGCAATGTCGCGAGTTCGAGCTCGAGGGGCGACTGTTCAGCGCTGGAGCCATCGGCGGAAAGAGGTGTGGGGGTGGTCGACGACAAAGGAACTCCTGGAACTTTTCACGGAACGTGTGCCTGCGGCGTCGAATTATAGGAGGGGGTCTTGGATAGACTGCCGCTTTCGCATGTTTCCGGAGCCCCCATGGCCGACCCTCTTCTCATCGCCCGCCACGACGCGACCGAGTGCTTTCTGCTGCCGAACCTGACCAACCGCCACGGTCTCATCACCGGCGCCACCGGGACCGGCAAGACGGTCACGCTGCAGACGCTGGCCGAGCAGCTCTCCGGCATCGGCGTGCCGGTGTTCATGGCCGACGTGAAGGGCGACCTCACCGGCATCAGCCAGGCCGGCCAGATCGGCGACAAGCTCGCCGCGACGCTGAAGGAACGGGGCATCGACGCACCCGCCCCCCTCGCCTGCCCGGTCACGCTGTGGGACGTGTTCGGCGAGCAGGGGCACCCGGTGCGTGCCACGGTGTCCGACATGGGCCCGCTGTTGCTCGGCCGCATGCTCGACCTCAACGAGACCCAGGCCGGCGTGCTGAACCTGGTCTTCAAGATCGCCGACGACAGCGGCATGCTCCTGCTCGACCTGAAGGACCTGCGCGCCATGCTGCAGTACGTCGGCGAGAACGCGAGCCAGTTCACCACCGAATACGGCAACATCAGCGCCGCCAGCGTGGGCGCCATCCAGCGCGGCCTGCTGCAGATCGAGGGCCAGGGCGGCGACAAGTTCTTCGGCGAGCCGATGCTCAACATCCAGGACTTCATGCAGACGGTGTCCGGCAAGGGGGTCATCAACATCCTCACGGCCGACAAGCTGATGAATTCGCCGCGGCTATACGCGACCTTCCTGCTGTGGATGCTGTCGGAACTGTTCGAGCAGCTGCCCGAAATCGGCGACCCCGAGCAGCCCAAGCTGGTCTTCTTCTTCGACGAGGCCCACCTGCTGTTCAAGGATGCGCCGAAGGCGCTGGTCGAGCGCATCGAGCTGGTCGTGCGACTCGTGCGCTCCAAAGGCGTGGGCGTGTTCTTCGTCACCCAGAACCCGCTGGACATCCCCGATTCGGTGCTGGCGCAGTTGGGCAACCGGGTGCAGCACGCGCTGCGCGCCTTCACACCGCGCGACCAGAAGGCTGTGAAGGCGACCGCCACGACCATGCGCCAGAAGCCGGGGCTGGACATCGAGGCCGCCATCACCGAACTGGCCGTGGGCGAGGCGCTGGTGAGTTTTCTCGATACCAAGGGCCGGCCCAGCGTGACCGAGCGCGTGTTCGTCGTGCCGCCGGGCAGCCAGCTCGGCCCGATCACACCGGCGCAGCGCCAGCAGCTCATCGCCAACTCGCTGGTGGCTGGCGTCTACGAGAAGACGGTGGACCGCGAATCGGCCTACGAAAAGCTCAAGGGCCGCACCGAGACCGCCCCCGATGCACCCGCGACGACGGCCGGCAAGGCCGGCACCGCGAAGCCCGACGCACCCGCGGAAGGCAGCTTCCTGAACGACCTGTTGTTCGGCTCGACCGGCCCGCGCGGTGGCAAACGCGACGGCCTGGTGCAGACCATGGCGAAGTCGGCCGTGCGCACCGTGGGCACCAACGTTGGCAAGGAAATCCTGCGCGGCGTGCTGGGCGGCATCTTCGGCGCCAAGAAGCGCTGACCGTCGGGCAGGACGGCTGCGGCATGGACACCGATTTCGAAGAGAAATTAGCGCGCGTTGCCGTCGTCACGGCCGACATGAGCCACGGGCAGGTGGATCGCTCGGTGCGCGAGGTGCTGCAGCTCATGCGCGAGCATCTCGCCATGGAGGTCGCTTTCGTCTCGCGCTTCGACCAAGGCCGCCGGGTTCTGCGTCAGGTCGAGACGAACGACGCGTACTGGCGTGACGCCGAGGGCAGCTCCGACCCGCTCGAACGCAGCTTCTGCCAGCGCGTGGTGGACGGCCGCCTGCCGCAGCTGGTCACCGACCTGCGCAAGCTGCCCGACTTCGCTGAACTGCCGGAGACCCCGGTGCCGATCGGTGCGCACCTGAGCGTGCCGATCGTGCTGCCCGACGGCGCCGTCTACGGCACCGCCTGCTGCTTCAGTTCAGCCCCGAACGAAGCCCTGACCCACCGCGACCTCAAGCGGCTGCAAATGGCCGCCGACATGATGGCTCGGCTGATCGCCAAGAGCCGCCGCGACGACGACCTTCAGCCGGACGCCGTCGAGAGCTGAACGCGCCGGGACGGCTCTGCCTCCACGTCGCTCAGGGTCAACGACACGCGGGTGCCGCGCCCTTCGATGGAGTCGACCGAGACGCGCGCGCGCAGCGCGTCGGCCAGCCGCGCCACCAGAGCCAGGCCAATGCCCAGGCCGTCGGGCGCAAGCTGGCTGCCGCCATCGGCACGGAAGAATTCCTGGAACACCTGGT
>CALRYR010000282.1:0-6091 GCA_943372425.1 Variovorax sp. YR752
GCGTCGTTGAAGTCGTAGTTCGGGTTGTGCAGCTCGCACGGTCCCATGCCGTGGTACGTCTCTTCGCGGTGGCCGCCGCCGCCGTTGCCGACGAAGAGGTAGCAGCCCGGCACCTTCTGCAGGTAGAACGAGAAGTCCTCGGCGCCGCCGTGCTGAGGTGTGTTGCCGTCGACCTTATCCGCGCCGAAGGTGTCCTTGGCGACCTGCATCGCGAAGTCGGTCTGGGCGTCCCAGTTGACCAGCGGCGGATAGGCGCGGTGGAACTTCAGTTCGCCCGTGCCGCCGTGCGCCTGCGGCAGCATCTCGGCGATGCGGCGCATGTTGGCCTCGATGTCGTCCAGCACCTCGGTGCTGAAGGTGCGCACGGTGCCCTTGATGACGGCTTCGCCGGGCAGCACGTTGTAGGCATCGCCCGCATGGATCTGCGTGACGCTCACCACCGCGACGTCGATCGGGTTCTTGTGGCGCGAGATCAGCGTCTGCAGCGCGCCGACCATCTGCGCGGCGATGACGATGGTGTCGACCGACTTGTGCGGCTGGGCCGCATGGCCGCCGGTGCCGCGCACGATGATGTCGAAGCGGTTGCTCGACGCCATGGTCGGGCCCTTGCGGAAGGCGAAGTGGCCGGCCTCGAAGCCGGGCATGTTGTGGATGCCGTAGATCTCCTCGCAGGGAAATCGGTCGAACAGGCCGTCGTCCATCATGGCCTTGGCACCGGCGTTGCCGCCCTCTTCCGCCGGCTGGAAGATGAAGTTGACGGTGCCTTCGAAGTCGCGATGCGTCGACAGGTAGTGCGCAGCGCCCAGCAGCATGGCCGTGTGGCCGTCGTGGCCGCAGCCGTGCATGCGGCCCGGGTTCTTCGACGCGTGCAGGAAGCGGTTGTGCTCGGGCATGGGCAGCGCGTCCATGTCGGCGCGCAGGCCGATGGCGCGTTCGCCCGCGCCGCGCGTGCCGTGCAGCACGCCGACGACACCCGTGGTGCCCAGCCCGCGGTGCACCTCGATGCCCCACGCCGCGAGGCGCTCGGCCACCAGGTCGGAGGTGCGCGTTTCCTTGAAGGCGAGTTCGGGGTGCGCGTGGATGTCGCGGCGCAGCGCGGTGAACTCCGCGTGCTTGTCTTCGATGTCGGCGATGACGGTCATTTCAGCTGGTCCTTCACGTAGGTTGCGATGTCTTGGGAGACGCCTTTGAGCGCATCTTGCAGGGCATTGAAATCTTTGCTGCGCTCGCGGGTGATTTCGTTCATGTAGAGGCGGCGATTCACCTCGACCTGCAGGCTGTGGCGGCGCTCGGCCGGGCGGCCCAGGCGGGCGATCAGCGCGACGCCCTTGAACGGGTCGTTGATGGCGACGCTGAAGCCGCGCTTCTTCAGCGTGTCGGCCACCATGGCTGTGAATTCGGGTGCGGCGGTGATGCCGTCGCGGTCGCCCAGCACGAAGTCGGCAAGCGGGTGGTCGCTCTCGATCTGCAGCGCCTCGTACGAGTCGGCGGGCATCGAATGCAGGTTCAGGTGCCATACGGCGCCGAAGCGCGAATAGGCCGCCTCGATCTGTTCGCGCATGGCCGCGTGGTACGGCGCATGGTAGGTCGCGATGCGGTTCTGGATCTCCGCCACGGGCAATTGGCGGTCGTAGATGGCGCCCTTGCCGTTCTTCTTCGCATCGCGCCAGATCAGGCCGATGCCCAGGCGCGTCTTCTCGCTGGGGCTGAGCGGTGTGGGCCAGGGTTCGGCGAGCATGCCCGCGTCGATGTCTTCGATGTCGCGGTTCGGGTCGATGTAGGCGCGCGGGAATTCAGCCGCCAGCAGCGTGGCGCCGACGGAGGGCAGCGCCTGCCACAGCACATGCACGTCGGTGTCTTCACCCGCACGCAGCAGGTCGAAAGGCACGGCATAGCCGAAGTCGTCGGGGTACTTCGTGCCGCTGTGCGGCGAGTCGCAGATGAGCGGCAGCGGATCGCCTTCGGGCAGGCGCAGCGTGAAGGGTGGGAACGGCGTGGGGACGCTGGGGAGAACGGTTGTCGAAGCGGTCATGCAGGAAGGTCGTTGAGGTGGCACGCGCTGGTGTGGCCGGGCTGCAGCGTGCGAAGCGGCGGCGCTTCGACCTGGCAGCGCGGCATCGCGTGCGGGCAGCGCGGATGAAAGGCGCAGCCCGGCGGCGGCGCCAGCGGGGATGGCAGTTCGCCCTTGATGGGCTGGTAGGCGCGGCGCGTCGTTTCGAGCGACGGCAGCTCGGAGAGCAGCGCCTGCGTGTACGGATGGTTCGGCGCGCTGAAGATGGTCTCGGTCGGCGCGACCTCGACGATGCGGCCGAGGTACATGATGACCACGCGGTCCGACACATGGCCCACCACGCCGAGGTTGTGGCTGATGAAGAGATAGGTCAGGTCGAACTCGGCGCGCAGCGCCAGGAACAGGTTGAGCACCTGCGCCTGGATCGACACGTCGAGCGCGGCCACCGCCTCGTCGCAGACGATCAGCCGCGGCTTGAGCGCCAGCGCGCGCGCGATGCCGATGCGCTGCCGCTGCCCGCCCGAGAACTGGTGCGGGTAGCGCTGCGCGTAGTCGGGGTCGAGGCCCACCTGGCGCATCAGCGCGCCGACGTACTCGGCCTTGTCCTTCGCCTTCACCAGGCCATGCACCACCGGCGCCTCGCCCACGATGTCCATCACCCGCATGCGCGGGTTGAGCGAGGCCATCGGGTTCTGGAAGATCATCTGCACGCCCAGGCCCCAGGCGCGGCGCTCGGTCGCGTTCATGTCGCCGATCGGCTTGCCGAGGTAGCTGACCGTGCCTTCGGTCGGCGGGTTGATGCCGGCGATGACGCGGCCCAGCGTCGACTTGCCGCAGCCGGATTCCCCGACCACGCCGATCACCTCGCCGGGCCGGATCTCCAGGTCGACATCGGCCACCGCATGCACGACGGACGCGCGGTTGTCCGCGCCCATCAGGTTCGCGATGCGCCCGGCCAGGTCGATGTCCTGCACGAAGCGCTTGGAGATGCCCTTGAGCTGCAGCAGCGGCGTGCCGGTGCTGGCAGGGCTCAGGGGGGTGGGTTCGAGAAGGGTTTCCATGCGTGTTCAGGCCATCTCGGGAGTCAGCATGTGCCAGCAGCGCACGGTCTTGCCGGCCGGTGCGGGCTCGGGCTGCGGCACGGCCAGGCAGGTGTCGGTCGCGTGGCTGCAGCGCGGGCGGAAGGCGCAGCCTTGCGGCAGGTGCAACAACGACGGCGTCATGCCCGGAATCTGCCGCAGCAGCGTGCCGTGCGTGGCGCGCGTGGGAATCGAATCGATCAGCCCGCGCGTGTAGGGATGCGATGGCGCGCGGATCACGTCGGCGGTCGCACCGCTCTCGACGATGCGCCCGGCATACATCACGGCGATGCGATCGGCCAGGCCCGACACCACGGCCAGGTCGTGCGTGATCCAGATCATCGCAGTGCCGGTCTCGCGGCACAGCTTCTGCACCTCGTACAGGATCTGCGCCTGGATGGTCACGTCGAGCGCCGTGGTCGGCTCGTCCGCGATGATCAGCTTGGGCCGGTTGAGCAGCGCGATGGCGATGGCCACGCGCTGGCGCATGCCGCCCGACAGCTGGTGCGGGTAGGTCTGCAGCCGCTCTTCGGGCGACGGGATGCCGACCATCGCGAGCGCATCGCGCGCCCGTGCCATCGCGGCCTTGGCGCTGACCTTCTCATGCGCATGGATCGCCTCGACCATCTGCGTGTCGACGCGCAGCACCGGGTTGAGCGTCATCATCGGGTCCTGGAAGATCATCGCGATCTCCTTGCCGCGCAGCTTCTGCAGGCGCTGCTCCGTGGCGCCGACCAGCTCTTCGCCGAGATAGCGGATGTGGCCGCCGGCGATGCGGCCCGGCGCATCGATCAGGCCGATGACCGAGAAGCCGGTGATGCTCTTGCCCGAGCCCGACTCGCCGACCAGGCCGAGGATCTCGCCGGCATGCACCTTCAAGTCGACGCCGTCGACCGCCTTGACCACGCCGCCGTGGGTGAAGAAGTGCGTCTGCAGGCCCTGCACGTCGAGCACGGGCGTCGAATGTTCGGGCTTCATTTCGAGTTGTGCGGGTTCAGGATGTCGCGCAAATGGTCGCCCACCAGGTTGATGCCGACGATCGACAGCGCCAGTGCGATGCCCGGGAAGAACGAGATCCAGTAGTTGCCCGACAGCAGGAATTCGAAGCCGTTGGCGATCAGCATGCCGAGCGACGGCTCGGTCACCGGCACGCCCACGCCCAGGAAGGACAGCGTCGACTCGAGCGCGATGGCATGCGCCAGGTCGATGGTCGCGATCACGATCAGCGGTGGCATGCAGTTGGGCAGCATGTGGCGCAGCAGCACGCGGGGCCAGCCGAGCGACATGCACTGCGCGGCCTCGACGTATTCCTTGGCGCGCTCCACCAGTGCCGCACCGCGCGCGGCCCGTGCGAAGTAGGCCCACTGCACGATGATGAGCGCGATGATCACCTTGTCGACGCCCTTGCCGAGGATGGCCAGCAGGATCAGCGCGACGAGGATGGCCGGGAACGACAGCTGGATGTCGACGATGCGCATCAGCAGCGCGTCGATCCAGCCACCGAAGTAGGCGGCCGCCAGGCCGACCACGCTGCCGATGGCGAGCGCCGCAGCCACCGAGATGCCGCCCACCATCAGGCTGGTGCGCAGGCCGTAGAAGATGGCCGAGAGCAGGTCGCGCGCCTGGCCGTCGGTGCCCAGCCAGTAGGTCATGGTGCCGGCGGCATCCTGGCTGCCGGGTGGCAGCTTGGAATCGAAGATGTCGAGCTTGCCGATGTCGTACGGGTCCTGCGGCGAGATCCACGGCGCGAACACCGCGACGAACACGGCCAGCGCGAGCAGCACCAGGCCGAACACCGCCAGCTTGTTCGCCAGGAACTCGCGGCGAAAGCGCTGCCACGGCGTCTCGGGCGGCGGCAACGCCACCACCGGGCCTTCGGCCACGATGGCCGGGACGACCTCTGGGACCGTCGCCGACGCAGGAAGCGTCGTGTCGTTCATGCCTTGGCTCCCTGCAGCCGCACGCGCGGGTCGAGCACCGAATAGAGGATGTCCACCGCGAGGTTCAGCATCACGAGAAAGAACACGATGAGGATGAGGTAGGCCACAACCACCGGGCGGTCGAGCGTGATGATGGAATCGAGCAGCAGCTTGCCCATGCCGGGCCACGCGAAGATGGTTTCCGTCACCACCGCGAAGGCCACGACCTGGCCGAATTCCAGCCCGCCCACCGTGATGATCGGGATCATGATGATCTTGAGCAGGTGCACCCGCAGGATGCGGCTCCACCCCAGACCCTTGGCGCGCGCGAACTTGATGTAGTCCGTCGGCAGCGCCTCGCGCGTGGCGGCGCGCGTGACGCGGATGATGAGCGCACCCTTGGCCAGCGCGATGGTGATGGCGGGCAGCACCAGGCGCGACCAACCGTCGAGCGTGAGCACGCTCAGGTCGAGCGGGCCGATGTGCCGCGTCGCGCCGCGCCCACTGGCTGGCAGCCAGCCCAGGTACACGGCGAACACCATGATGAGCATCAGCCCGACCCAGAAGTTGGGCAGCGAGAAGCCGAGGATCGATCCGGTCATGATGCCGCGCGTGCTGATCGCATTCGGCCGCAGCCCGGCCCAGATGCCCAGCGGCACGCCGATGAGCATCGACAGGCCCATCGACACGATGGCCAGTTCCAGCGTGGCGGGCATCCGCTCGAGGATCAACCCCATGGCCGACTGGCCGGTGAGAAAGCTCTTGCCGAAGTCCAGCTGCAGCGCATGCGACATGAAGATGCCGTACTGCTGCCACAGCGGCTTGTCGAGCCCGAAGTTGGCACGGATCTCGTCGCGCTCGAGGTCGGTCGCCTCGGCACTCGCCATCATCGACACCGGGTCGCCGACGACGTAGAGGCCGACGAAGACCAGGCCCGACATCACGGCCATGACGAGCATGGCCTGCAGCAGGCGACGAATGATGAAGGCCAGCACCGGCCTACTTCTTGGCAGGAACGGCGTACTGGACCATCGTCTGCTGGTCCGCGCGGCCCTTGAAGCTCACGTCCTTCTTCATTGCCC
>CALRYR010000283.1:0-6091 GCA_943372425.1 Variovorax sp. YR752
GCGGACGACGTCGCGCGCGCCGTCGGCTTCTTCGCCGATGCGGCCAACAGCTTCGTCACCGGGCAGGTGCTCTACGTCTGCGGCGGCACCAGCGTCGGGAGCCTCACGCTGTGAACGCGCTCGCCTCCATCTCTCTCATCACCCACGGAAGGATCGCCATGAACGTCTCGTCACGCCAATTCCTGCGCACCGGCATCGCGCTCGCTCTCGGCACGCTCACGTCGCTCGCGGCGATGAGTGCGCTGGCCGCCGATCTCAAGGTCGGCTTCATCACCTCGCTGTCCGGGCCGGTGTCCTCGCTGGGCATCCCCTATGAGAAGGGCATGAAGGCGGCGGTGGCCTACCGCTCGGAGGTCGACGGGCGCAAGGTGCAGCTGGTGCAACTGGACGATGCCTCCGACCCGTCGACGGCGGCGCGCAATGCGCGCAAGCTGATCGACGAGGAGAAGGTCGACGTGATCATCGGCACCGCGGGCTCGCCCGGGGCGCTGGCCATCGCCGCCGTGGCCCGCGAGACGAAGACGCCGCTGATCTCCATCGCCAATGCCAACCTGCCGGGCGAGGAGGGCGCCTGGATGGTGACCCTGCCGCAGCCGGCGCCGCTGATGGTCAGTGCGGTGGTCGAGCGCATGAAGAAATCGGGCGTGAAGACGGTCGGCTACATCGGCTTCTCCGACGCCTGGGGCGACCTGGTCTACGACGCGCTGCAGAAGAGTGCCGAGCCTGCGGGCATCAAGGTGGTGAGCAACGAACGCTATGCGCGTGCGGATGCCTCGGTCACCGGCCAGGTGCTGAAGATCGTGGCGCTCAGGCCCGACGCGGTCATCACCGGCACCTCGGGCACGCCCGGTGCGTTGCCTTACCTCGCGCTGGCCGAGCGCGGCTACAAGGGCCAGATCTACGGCATGCACGCGCTGATCAACCCCGACTTCGTGCGCGTCGGCGGCACCGCGGTCGAGGGCCTGCTCGCACCCACCGGCCCGGTGATCGTGGCCGAGCAGCTGCCCGAATCGAACCCGATCCGCAAGGTGTCGATGGACTTCCGCGCGGCCTACCAGAAGGCCAACGGCGCACCGCCGACCGATGCCTTCTCGGCCTATTCCTTCGATGCCTGGCTGCTGTTCCTGGATGCCGCCTCGCGTGCCAAGGGCGAGCCCGGCACGCCGGCCTACCGGGTCGCGCTACGCGACGCGATCGTCAGCACCAAGGAGCTGGTCGGCACCCACAGCGTCTACAACTTCAAGCCCACCGACCGCTACGGCTCGGACGAACGCTCCCGCGTGATCGTGAAGCTGGAAAAGGGCCAGTGGAAGCTGGTGCCCTGAGCGAATCCCTTCATCTCCCCACCGACCGAACCATGAACAAGCCCACATCCCTCCTGGCCGCCGCGGCGCTGGCGTTGTCCGTCTCGCAGGCCTTCGCTGCCGATCTCAAGGTCGGCTTCATCAGCTCGCTCTCGGGGCCGGTCGCGGCCCTCGGCATCCCTTACGAGAAGGGCATCCGCGCGGCGATTGCCGAGCATCCGTCCATCGGCGGGCGCAAGGTGGAACTGATCGTGCTCGACGATGCATCGGACCCGACCACCGCCGGACGCAATGCCCGCAAGCTGGTGGTCGACGACAAGGTCGACGTGCTGATCGGCACCTCCGGCGTGCCCGGCGCGATGGCCATCGCCGCGGTCGCGCGCGAACTCAACGTGCCGCTCATCTCGCCGACGCCGGTCACCATCCCGGGTCCGGAAGGCGTCTGGACGGTGACCGTGTCGCAGCCCTTCCCGCTGATGGTGTCGGCGGTGGTCGAGCGCATGAAGAAGTCCAACGTGAAGTCGGTCGCCTTCATCGGCTTCTCGGACGCGCTGGGCGACCTGGCCTACGACTCGCTGCAAAAGAGCGCCGAGGCCGCGGGCATCAAGGTCGTCACCAACGAGCGCTATGCGCGCAGCGATTCGTCGGTCGCCGGCCAGGTGCTGAAGATCGTGGCGCAGCGGCCCGATGCGGTGTTCGCCGGCAACTCCGGAACGCCCGGTGCCTTGCCCTACATCGGCCTGGCCGAACGTGGCTACAAGGGCCAGCTCTACGGCACGCACGGGCTGATCAATGCCGACTTCGTGCGCGTGGGCGGCAGCGCCATCGAAGGCCTGCAGGTGCCCAGCGGCCCGGTGCTGGTGGCTGACCAGCTGCCCGACAGCAACCCGATCAAGAAGGTGTCGCTGGCCTTCCGTGCGGCCTACCAGAAGACCCATGGCAGCGTCCCGACCGATGCCTTCTCGTCCTACACCTACGATGCCTACCTGCTGCTGGCCGATGCGGCCGCACGCACCAAGGGCGAGCCGGGCACGCCGGCCTTCCGCACCGCGCTGCGCGACGCGATCGTCACGACGAAGGAGCTGGTGGGCACGCACGGCGTCTACAACTTCAGCCCCGACAACCGCTACGGCTCCGACCAGCGCGCGGTGGTGATCGTGAAGATGGAAAAGGGCCAGTGGAAGCTGGTGCCCTGAGACGCAGCAGCCACGCCGCCGAGTCCATCGCCATGTCCGATCGCTACCGAGGCCGACCCGACGCCGTCCGCGCGCTGGTGCAAGACGACCGCGTCCACCGCGACCTGTACCTGAGCGAGGAGCTGTTCGCCCTGGAGCGCGAGCAGTTCTTCGCCGCGACCTGGAACTATCTCGGCCACGCGAGCCAGGTGCCGAACGCGGGCGACTACCTGACGCAGGACATCGCCGGCCGTCCGCTGGTGATGGTGCGCCAGCCCGACGGCGGGCTGAAGGTGCTCTTCAACCGCTGCGCGCACAAGGGCACGCAGCTGGTGAGCGACCCGTGCGGCAACACCGGCAAATTCTTCCGCTGTCCGTACCACGCCTGGACCTACCGGCTCGACGGCGCACCACTGGCGCTGCCGCTGAAGGCCGGCTACGAAGGCACGCAGCTCAAGCAATGCGAATCGGGCCGCGGCATGGTGGCGCTGGCGAACGTGGCGGTGTACCGCGACTTCGTCTTCGTGCGCCTGAGCGAGGCCGGGCCGTCGTTCGAGGATTACTTCGGCGACGTGCTGCAGGCGATCGACAATCTGGTCGACCGCTCGCCCGAAGGCCGCCTGGTGGTGGCCGGCGGCGCGATGCGCAACATCATCCATTGCAACTGGAAGATGTACCTGGAGAACATCAACGACACGGTGCATCCGATGTCGACCCACGAGTCGGCCACCCAGGCCGCCAGCCAGCTGTGGGAGGGTCACGGGCCGGACGATCCCAAGCCGATGGCGATGGAGCAGATCCTCCCCTTCGGCGCGGGCTACGACTTCTTCGACCGCATGGGCGGCCGGGTGTTCGCCAACGGGCACAGCGTGCTCGGCGTGAACTTCAGCATCCACTCCAACTACGCGCAGGTGCCCGAGTACGAGGCGGCGATGACCGCGGCGCACGGCGCGGAGCGGGCCGCAGACATCCTGCAGCGCTCGCCGCAAAACGCGGTGCTCTTCCCGAGCCTCGCGGCCAAGGGCTCGCCGCAGGCCATTCGCGTGATCCGGCCGCTCGCCGCCGACCGCACGCTGGTGGAGGCCTGGGCCTTCCGGCCGGCTGGTGCGCCTGACCTGCTGTTCGAGCGTTCGCTCACCTACAACCGGCTGGTTTTTTCGCCGATGTCGATCGTCGCGCACGACGATGTTGCGCTGTTCGAGAGCATGCAGCAGGGCCTGCGCGCGGACGGCAACGAGTGGATCAGCCTTCACCGCGACCACCGAGCCGGCGAGGCCGACACGCCGGTGCAGACCGTCAACGGCACCAACGAGATCCTGATGCGCAACCAGTTCCGCGCGTGGGCGCACTTCATGACACAGGGCATGGAGGCGGCGGCATGACGGATGGCCTGTTCACCGAAGACGTGTTGTCGCGCTTCGTCGAGGACGAGGTCGCGCTGCTCGATGACGGCCGCTACGACGACTGGCTGGGCCTCTTCGCCGCCGACGGCCATTACTGGGTGCCGCTCCTGGGCGCGCACCAGGCCGACCCCCACACCCACAACTCGATCGCCTACGAAGACCGGCTGTTGCTGCAGCTGCGCATCGAGCGCCTGAAGAACCCGCGTGCCCATTCGCAGCATCCGCCCAGCCAGGGGCAGCACGTGCTGCAGCGCCCGCGCGTGGAATCGATCGACCCACAGGCCGGTGTGGCGGTGTTGCGCACCCCCTTCGTCTACGTCGAGGCGCGCGGCGAGCGCGAGCTGCTGCTGGCCGGCCGCTACCGCCACACGCTCGTGCACGAGGCCGGCCAACTCCGCATGCAGCAGAAGCGCGTCGACCTGCTGCAGCCGGAGCGGCCGCTGCCGGCGATCCAGTTGTTCATCTAGTTCCTTCCTTCCACCCACCCACGAGGCCTCCCGCCATGAAGCGCTTGATCCGGACCCTGACACGCTGCGCCACCGCAGCCGCCGCCCTGGCCACCTTCGCCGTCCTCCTGCCAGCCGCGCAGGCGGCCGACCTGAAGGTGGGCCTGAGCGTTTCGCTCTCCGGCCCCAACTCGTCGATCGGCGTGCCGTATGCCAAGGGCATGCAGGCGGCGCTGGCGTACAAGGGCGAGGTCAACGGCCGCAAGATCCAGCTGGTGGTGCTCGACGACGGCTCCGACCCGACCACCGCCGGGCGCAATGCGCGCAAGCTGGTGGACGAGGAGAAGGTCGACGTGCTCATGGGCACCTCGGGCGTGCCATCGGCCATCGCCATGGCGCAGGTCGGGCGCGAGTCGAAGACCCCGCTGATCGGGCTCACCCCGCTGCTGCTCGACCCCGCCGAGAACCCCTGGGTGATGACGGTGGCGCAACCCACCCAGCTCATGATCGATGCGGTGGTCGAGCGCATGAAGCGCAACGGCGTGAAGAGCGTGGGCTACATCGGCTTTTCCGACGCCTGGGGCGACCTGGTCTACAACGCGCTGATGAAGGCAGCACCGGCCGCCGGCATCACGGTGCTGGGCAACGAGCGGTATGCGCGCGCCGATGCGTCGGTCACCGGCCAGGTGCTCAAGCTGCTCGCGCTCAAGCCCGAGGCGGTGATGACCGGCGGCGCCGGCACCCCCGGTGCGCTGCCCTTCCTCGCGCTGCAGGAGCGCGGCTTCAAGGGCGGCGTGTATGGCCAGCACGGCCTGATCAACCCCGACTTCGTGCGCGTCGTGGGCTCCGCGGGGCAGGGGGCGCTGATGCCCACTGGCCCGATCATCGTGGCCGAGCAATTGCCCGCGGACCATCCGAGCAAGAAGATCGGGCTCGATTTCCGGGCCGCTTTCCAGAAGGCCAACAACGCGCCGACCACCGATGCATTCTCGGCCTACTCCTTCGACGGCTGGCTGGTGTTCGCCGATGCCGCTTCCCGCGCGATGGCCAAGGCCGAGCCGGGAACGCCGGAGTTCCGGGTCGCGCTGCGCGACGCCATCTTCAGCACGAAGGAAGTGGTCGGCGTGCACGGCGTCTACAGCTTCAAGCCCGGCAACCTTTACGGCGTCGACGAACGCGCCCGCGTGATCGTCAAGCTCGACAACGGCCAGTGGAAGCTCGCCCCTTGATCCCCTCCATCCAACGTCTTCCACGTCCTAACGCCAGGAGCCGCGCACGATGAGCTGGGACATTGCACTTATCCTCGGCATCGACGGCTTGGCCAATGGCGCGGTGTACCTGCTCGCCGGGCTCGGCCTGGTGCTGATCTTCTCGGTCACCCGGGTCGTCTTCGTGCCCTTCGGCGACGTCGCCGCCTTCGCGGCGCTGACGCTCGCCGCCTTCGAAACCGGCCGCACGCCGCCGACCATCGGCCTGGTGCTCACGCTCGCCGTCATCGCGGTGGGGGTCGAAGTGGTCGCGCTGGTGCGCCGCCACGAAGCTGCGCGCATCCCGAAGGCGATCGCCCTCTGGGGCCTGCTGCCGGCCGTTCCCTGCCTGCTGGCCTGGCTGGCTGCGCGCAGCGGCATGCCGGCGGCGGTGCAGATCGTCGCGTCGGTGCTGCTGGTGGTGCCGATCGCGCCGCTGCTGGCGCGCATCGTGTTCCAGCCCATCGCCGATGCGTCGGTGCTGGTGCTGCTGATCGTCTCGCTGGCGCTGCACTT
>CALRYR010000284.1:0-6085 GCA_943372425.1 Variovorax sp. YR752
GTCCCGATGGATTCGATGGAGCGGGCCAGCTCGCCTTCCAGCGCGCGCTGGAAGTTCACCTGCTCGGCGAACTGGCTGGTGCCGAACTTCTGGTTGTCCAGCAGTTCGAAGCCCACGCCGCCAGCCTTGGGCAAGCCCTGCGACGCCAGCTTGAGCCGGATCTCGGGCACCCGGTCGGCCGGCACCAGGATCGCGGTGCCGCCTTCGGCGAACTTGTAGGGCACGTTCATCTGCGCGAGCGACGCGATGATGGCGCCGCCGTCGCGGTCCGACACGTTGGTGTAGAGCACCTTGTAGTCCGGGCCGCGGCTGTACAGGGCGAAAGCCATGGCGATGGCGACCAGCGCAGCGGCGCCGACGATCAGCGGCAGCTTCGGCTGGGCGCGCAGTTTGTCGAGCAGGGACGGCGATGCGGCGGCTGGCGTCGGCGCGCCGCCGAGGGTTGCTGCCGAACTCATGCGAAAGCCCTCGTGGCGCCCGCTGGATCCAAGTGGTCCATGTTCATGTTCAGGAGGATGAGTCGTCGTGTTCAGTGGCCATGCCGAGCGCCGACAGAGGAGGCCGGCAGGCTTGGGGTACGGCGTTCATTGTCTGGATCGGTGCCGAATTCGATTGGCCGAACAGCCGGGGTTTTCGCCGTCAGTTGGCCCCATGTGTTTCGCGGCATCGCGGATACGCTGAATAGGCGACGAGGCACGTAGGTGCTTCTCTAGCGACCCTGAAGTTCAACCGATATCCGACCGATATCCCATCGAGAAAGGCCGACACCATGTCGATTTCCGCCATCGAATCCGTCCTGCAGCAGATGCGGGCCACCGCCGTGCAGTCCGGCATCACGCCGCCTACCGGCCCTGCCGTCGAGAGCGGGGGCTTCGCCGCCGAGCTCAAGCGCTCCATCGACAACATCAGCGGTGCCCAGTCCAAGGCCTACGGCCAGGCCGAGGATTTCGAGCTCGGCAAGCCCGGCGTGGCGCTCAATGACGTGATGGTCGACCTGCAGAAGGCCAACGTGGCGTTCCAGACCGGCGTCCAGGTGCGCAACCGCCTGGTCAGCGCCTACCAGGAAATGATGGGCATGCAGGCCTGATGGCCCCCTGATTGGCTGAACGCGCTTTTTTTCACTCTCGCCCTAAAGGTTTGAAGGCACCGGTCGATAACCAAACAACGGTGGATTGCGTCCCGCAAGTGGCAGGTCCAACGTTACGGTCCAAGCATTCAACCTATCTTTATCACCTAGGAGTCGAGAATGGCGCAAGTCATTAACACCAACTACCTCTCGCTGGTTGCCCAAAACAACCTCAACAAGTCCCAGAGTTCGTTGAACTCGGCGATTGAACGCTTGTCTTCCGGCATGCGCATCAACAGCGCCAAGGACGACGCCGCTGGCCAAGCCATCGCCAACCGTTTCACTGCGAACGTCAAGGGCCTGGCCCAAGCCTCCCGCAATACGGCCGACGGCATCTCCATCGCTCAGACGACCGAAGGTTCGCTGAACGAAATCAACAACAACCTGCAACGCGTTCGTGAACTGTCGGTGCAAGCCGCCAACGGCACGAACTCGGCCAGCGACCTCGAGTCGATCCAGTCGGAAATCACGCAACGCCTCGACGAAATCGACCGCGTGTCGGCTCAGACGCAGTTCAACGGCGTCAAGGTTCTGGCCGGCGACAGCAAGCTGTCGATCCAGGTCGGCGCCAACGACGGCGAGACCATCGACATCGACCTGAAGGAAATCACCTCCAAGACGCTCGGCCTGGGCAACCTGGACGTGACCAAGAAGGGTCTGGACCTGTCGACCGTGGCAACGGCTGCGACGACCACCGTGACGCCGGCTTCGAGCGGCTCGACCGTGTCGATCGGCCTGACCGCAGTGGACACCGCTACGGCCCCGACGGTGACCCTGTACGTCGACGACGCCGATGCCGACGTTCTGTACGTGTCGGATGACGGTGGCACCACGTTCTACGACGTGACCAGCTACGACAGCGCGACCGGCAAGTTCGAATACGACAGCTCCAGCGCGACGACGACCGCCCCGTCGGCCACGCTGGCAACCGCTGGCCAGGAAATCTCGGTCGCAGGCGTCGGCGGCTCGTCCGGCGCGACGGTGAACCTCGACAACACGACGTTCGAGAGCGATGCCGCCGGTGCAACCATCGACATCTATGTCGACGAAAACGGCGACTTCTTCGTGTCTCGCGACGGCGGCACCAACGTGATCTCGGCGACGTTTGACGCTTCCACCGGCAACGTCTCGTACGACAGCGCCGACTGGGCATCCGAGACCAGCGCTGCCGGTGCTCTGTCGAGCTCGCTGACCGACTATGAAATCCCGCCGGTCGCCGTGTCCGCTGTCACGGCTGACCTCTCCGGTCTCGACGCTGCCAAGGTCGGCGCATCGGCGACCCTGCACAAGGTCACGCTGGCCGACGGCAGCGATGGTGGCTATGTCATCAAGGGCGAAGCCAACGGCGCCGACGTGTACTTCAAGGCTGAAGTGGCCACTGACGGCACCGTCACGATTGCGCAGGACGCCAACGGCGACGACGTGCAATACAACCCGGATCCGCTCAAGGCGATCGACGAGGCTCTGGCCGGCGTTGACGAACTGCGCAGCCAGCTGGGTGCGGTTCAGAACCGTTTCGAGTCGACCATCACCAACCTGAACAACACGACCAACAACCTGTCGGCCGCCCGTTCGCGTATTGAAGATGCCGACTACGCCGTGGAAGTGTCGAACATGACCCGCGCGCAGATCCTGCAGCAAGCTGGCACCTCGGTGTTGGCGCAGGCCAACCAGACCACCCAGGGCGTCCTGTCGCTCCTGCGTTGATCTGAACGCTGAAATCAGCGCCCACGCATCGGCCACCCGGCCGGTGCGTATGGCGCAGACGTGGAACCTCCGGGTTGCACGCCTGCGCTTTTCACTGCGGCCTCCCAGCGGAGACTGCAGCGAAAAGCGAACAACCAGGAGTTGATGTCATGTCTATCCCCGTCGGGCCTGCGGCAGAAAGCGTGCGGGCCAACTCAGTGCTCGCAGGCCGCTTCGGCGCGGTCGAGGGTGTGGCTGTCATCGGCGCCAGGCCGGAGGCCACGGACCACCAGGTCGATGTCTCGCCCGACGCGCTCGACCGTGCCGTGGCGGACATCAACGAGTCGCTGGTGAACCATGTGGTCGGGGTGCGCTTCGAGATCGACAGCGAGACCGACCAGGTGGTGGTGAAGGTGGTCGACCGGACCAGCGGCGAACTCATTCGCCAAATGCCATCCGAAGAAGTGCTTCGCATCGCCAAATTGATGGGCAAGTTCGCCGGCGTACTGATGACGCAAGCGGCCTGACCACCCACCAACTCCCACGCCGTCGAACGAAGCGCGGCGACACCCGAACAAGGAAACCCTCATGGCCATCAGCAGCATCGGCGTCGGATCGAACCTCGATCTCGGCACCCTCTTGACCAATCTCGAAACGGCCGAAAGCGCGCCGCTGACGGCGATCCAGACCAAGGCGACGAGCTACACGACGAAGCTGTCGGCCTTCTCGCAGGTGCAGAGCGCCCTGAACACGCTCAAGACAGCCAGCGACAAGCTGGCCAACCCGATCTTCTTCGACACGGTCAAGGCCTCGGTCGGCGACGAAGAAATTCTGGCGGCCACGCCCGGCGACAGCGCCGTGGCAGGCAGCTACAAAATCGACGTGACGCAGCTGGCCCAGTCGCAGTCGCTGGTTTCGGCCGGACGTGCCGACGCCAAGGCAGCGGTCGGCAACGGCAAGATCACGCTGCAGTTCGGCACCATCACCGGCGGCACGCTGGACGGCACCACCGGTCAGTACACCGGCGCCGGCTTCACCGGTGACGTGACGCGTGCCGCCGCAGAGATCACGATCGACGAAAACAACAACACGCTCGAAGGCATCCGCACCGCGATCAACAAGGCCAACGTCGGCGTCACGGCGAGCATCGTGAACGATGGCAGCGGAACGCCGTACCGCCTGGTGCTGACCTCGACGCGCAGCGGCGAGGAGTCGAGCATGCAGATCTCGGTGGATGGCGACGCCGCACTGCAGAGCCTGGTGGGCTACGACCCGGCCGGTGCCCAGTCGATGCGCCAGACCACGGTCGCGCAGGACGCCAAGCTCAACGTCAACGGCATCGACATCGTCAGCTCGGGCAACACCGTGACCGATGCGATTCCGGGCACCACCTTGATCCTGTCGAGCGAGGGTGAGACGGACGTCAAGCTGACCTCGGACACGAGCACCGTCTCGGCTGCGATCACCGCTTTCGTCAATGCCTACAACGCCCTGCAGAAGACGGCGACGACGCTCACCGCCTACGACGAAGACACCAAGAAGGCGTCGGCGCTCACGGGCGACCAGACGCTGCGCACGCTGATGAACCGCGTCAGTCAGACCCTGGCCTCGTCGCAATCCGGCGGCACCAACGACTTGAAGGTCCTGTCCGAGATCGGCGTGACGATGCAGAAGGACGGCACCCTGGCCATCGACTCGACGAAGCTGAACAAGGCGCTCAGCGAGAACATGACCGGCGTGGCCAAGCTGTTCTCGAGCGGTACCGGTGAGACCAGCGGTTACGGCAAGCAGATGAGTGCACTGGTGACGGACCTCACGTCGACCAGCGGTTCGTTGACGGCAGCAACCAACGGCATCAACTCGACGCTCGACGACCTGAGCGACCAGTACAACGCCATGCAGGACCGTGTTGACGCCACCATCGCCCGCTACCGCGCGCAGTTCACCGCACTCGACGTGGCGGTGGCCAGCATGAACAACACGATGACTTATCTCACGCAGCAGTTCGAAGCGATGAACAACAGCAACTGACGAGAAAAACTCCAGAAAGCCAGTGATGTACACACCCCACAACCTCCGCACGGGCGCCAGCGCCTACGCACGCGTCGGCGTCGAGTCCGGTGCGATGAGCGCCTCGCCGCACCAGCTGATCGCGATGCTTTTCGACGGTGCCCAGACGGCGATCGGACAAGCGCGCTACCACATCGGAACGGGCGATATCGCAGCCAAGGGGAGTGCGATCTCCAAGGCGGTCAGCATTGTCGACAGCGGCCTCAAGGCCAGCCTCGACGCGAAGGCGGCCGGCATGGAAGGCCAGACGCTGGTGGGCAACTTGTCGGCGCTGTACGACTACGTGGTGCGTCGCCTGATGTACGCGAACCTGCGCAACGACGTGAGTGCGCTCGACGAGGCTGAAAGCCTGCTCGAGAGCCTGGCCTCGGCATGGCGCGAGGTCGAGCCCGGCCGCGCCGGGCACTGAACGAACGATGAAGAACCCAGAGGGAGCCATGGCCACCAACAGCGAAGTCCTCCACTGCTATGAGCAGCTCGCGACCAAGGTCGCGCAGATGGTCGAATTCGCCCAGAACAAGCGCTGGGGCGAACTGCCCCATGCCGAAGCCGCGTGTGCTGCCATCGTGGCACGCCTGAGGGAGATCGAACCGAACGCGACGCTGAGCCCGACACAGGCCGAGGAAGCCTGCCGTCGGATCGCAGGCATCCAGGCTGACCAGGCCATCGTGAATTCCATCGTGAAGCCTCAGCTCGACCAGCTGGTGGACAACATGAGCGCGTTGCAGCACCGCAAGAGCCTGACCAAGGCCTACGGATCGGAACGCTGAGCGCGGCTGCACCATGACCGGCCTCGTACGCATCCTCGACACCCTGCTGACGGCGAAGGTTTCGCCGCCGCTGGATGGCGGCGCCGTGGACGCCAACGCGGCGGTCAAGGCGCCGGGCGCGGCTGCAGCCGTGCAGAAGGCCGCCAACGACGTGCGACTGCTGTCCAACGCCGGGCTCGACCGGGAACTCGGCGGCCTCGACTCCGCGTCGGCGCGCGGCGCGGGCCTGGGCGCCGCGGCAGGGGCGGGGCTGCCGGCATCGGCGGTCGCGCGGCTGTCCTTCGCCGCGAAGATCATCAGTGCCGTGCTGGCCGACCTCGAGGTCGACGTCGGCCCGGTGCGTGGCAAGGGCCCGGTGTGGACACCGGCGCAGCAGGCGGGCGGCCCGGTGCTGGCGGGCTCGCTGGCGCACACCGTGTCGACCAGTGGCATG
>CALRYR010000285.1:0-6074 GCA_943372425.1 Variovorax sp. YR752
GACCAGCTCGAATGGCTGGCGACCGAAGGATTCGACCTCGCGGTCTCGCCCGAGCGCCAGCAACAACTGCTGCGCCGCTGCGAGCGGCAGGGCTGGGCCGAGCGGGCGCCCGACGTGCTGACGTGGCTGCTGCGCGTGCTGCATTCGCCGCTGCCGCCGGTCGGTGCCGCGCTCGACACGCTGACGTCCACCGTGCCCGAGATGGAGTTCTGGCTGCCCGCGCAGACCTTGGCCGCCACGCAGATCGACACACTGTGCCGCCAGCACCTGCTCGGTGGTCGCGATCGGCCGACGCTGCCGGAGCGCGAACTGCACGGCATGCTGATGGGCTTCGCCGACATCGTGTTCGAGCACGGCGGACGCTACTGGGTGCTCGACCACAAGTCGAACCACCTCGGCGGCAGCGATGCCGACTACGGCCATGACGCGCTCGAAGGCGCGATGGCCGCCCATCGCTACGACGTGCAGTCGGCCATCTACCTGCTGGCGCTGCACCGCCTGCTGCGCAGCCGCCTCGGCGCCGCCTACGACCCGGCGGCGCAGCTCGGGGGGGCGGTCTTCCTGTTCCTGCGCGGCATCGATGGGCCGGCGCACGGCTGCTACCACGTGCCGCCGGTGCTGCCGCTGCTCGACGCGCTCGACCGGCTGTTGGGCGCCACCGCGGAGGCCGGTGCATGACGTCCGCAACGCTGCTGATCACGCTGCGCGAATGGGCCGAGGCTGGCTGGCTGCGCCGGCTCGACGCCGCCTTTGCCGGCTTCCTGCATGAGCTCGAACCCGACACGTCCGCCGAGCTGCTCATGGCCGGCGCGCTGGTCGCCCACATGGAAGGCCGCGGCCACGCCTGCCTGCTGCTCGACGAGCTGCTGGGCGACGCCGATGCGCTGCTCGGCTGGCCCGCCGATGCGCAGACGGCGCTGCATGCGGCGATGGCATCGCTTCGCGCAGACGCCGGGTCATGGACCGAGGCTCTGCGCGCGAGCCCGCTGGTGGGCACAGGCGATGCCCCCGGCAGCGCGCCGCTGGTGCTGCACGAAGGCCGCCTGTACCTGCGTCGCTACTGGAACTACGAACGACGCGTCGCGGCGCAGGTGCTTCAGCGTGGCGCCACGCCGCTGTCGCTCGACACCGCGGATGTTCGCCGGCAGCTCGACCTGCTGTTTCCCGCGGCGGCAAATGCCGAGGAAGCCGCACCCGCACTCGATTGGCAGAAGGCGGCCTGCGGCCTCGCGCTGCGTGGCCGCTTCTCGATCATCACGGGCGGCCCCGGCACCGGCAAGACCTACACCGCGGCTCGCTTGCTCGCCTTGCTCTTCGCGATGGATGCGAGCCCCGACCGCCTACGCGTGATGCTGGCCGCGCCCACCGGCAAGGCGGCCGCGCGCCTCAAGCAGTCGATCGACGCGGCGCTCGATGCGCTGAACGCACAGGTCGGCGACCGCCTGCCGCTCGACGAACTCGCCTCGCACATCCAGCCCGCCCGCACGCTGCATTCGCTGCTCGGCGCGCGGCCCGATACGCGGCGCTTCCGCTTCGACGCGGCGCATCCGCTGGAGGTCGACGTGCTGATCGTCGACGAGGCCTCGATGATCCACCTGGAGATGATGGCCGCGTTGCTGGAGGCGCTGCCGCCAACGGCGCGCGTGATTTTCCTGGGCGACAAGGACCAGCTCGCTTCGGTCGAGGCTGGAGCGGTGCTGGGCGACCTGTGCCGCGATGCGGAGGATGGTCGCTACCGGCCCGAGACGCTCGCCTTCCTCGAAGCCGTCACCGGCCAGCGCGTGCCTGATGCGTTTGCTGGCGACGGCCCACCGCTGGCGCAGCAGACCATCATGCTGCGCAAGAGCCACCGCTTTGGCGGGCCGATCGGGCAGCTCGCGCGGGCTGTGAACGAAGGCAATGCGACATCGGCGGTGAAGCTGCTGCACGACGACCGGAGCGGTGCGCTGGCCTGGCTCGACGCGCCGTCGCCCGCCGGCGTCGTGGCGCTCGCGCTGCGTGGACGCACTGGCGCGCCGGGCGGGTTCGGCGGCTACCTCGCGGCGCTGCACGCACGTCCGGCCTCCGGCGATGGGCAGGCTCATGCCGATTGGGTGCTGGCTGTGCTCACTGCCTTCGAGCGCTTCCGCCTGCTCTGCGCCGTGCGTCAGGGCGAGTGGGGCGCGGAGGGCTTGAACGCCGCCATCGAACGCGCCATGGTGGCCGAGGGCTCGCTCGTCAAGCGCGGCGCCTGGTACGAGGGCCGGCCCGTGATGGTCACGCGCAACGATGCGGCGGTGGGTGTCTTCAACGGCGACATCGGCATCACGCTGCCGCCGGCCACGCCGAACGCGCCGCTGCGGGCGTACTTCCTCGACGGCAACACCGCGCGCTCGGTCGGCGTGAGCCGGCTGGCCTCGGTCGAGACGGCCTTCGCGATGACGGTGCACAAGTCGCAGGGCAGCGAGTTCGACCACACCGTGCTCGTGCTGCCGCGCGATGCCGGCCGCGTGCTGACGCGCGAGCTGGTCTACACCGGCATCACGCGCGCACGCAGCGCCTTCACGCTGGTCACGCCGCGCGCGCCCGCCTTCGGCGAGGCGCTCGCGCAGCGCACGCGGCGTGCGAGCGGGCTGCTGTCGCTGCTGCGTTAGGGCGCCGTGCCGCGGCGGCGCGGCAGCGTCAGTGTCGCGATGAGGCCGGTCGGCTCCGCGTTGCGCAGGCGCAGTGTTCCCATGTGACGCCGTGCGATGTCCTGCGCGATCGACAGGCCCAGCCCGACGCCGCCGTGATGACGGTTGCGCGATGCATCGAGCCGATGGAAGGGTTCGAGCACGCGTTCGAGATCCGCCTCCGGAATGCCCGGGCCCTTGTCGTGCACTTCGATGCAGAGGTGCTCGGCCTGGTCGATCAGACGGATGTGCGCCGAGCCGCCATAGCGCAGGGCGTTGTCCACTAGGTTGTCGAGGCAGCGGCGCAGCGACGAGGCCTGCGCCCGGATCGGGCAGACCACGCCCATCGTCAGGCCGATCGTATGCCCGCAGGCCTGTCGGTCGTCGATCAGGCTGCCCACCAGCGACGGGACATCGAGCAACACGAAAGCCTCGGGCTCGGCCGCGCCGCGCAGGTAGTCCAGCGTGGCGGTGATCATGTCGTTCATCTCGACGATGTCGCGGCCAAAGGCGCGCCGCGCGATCGGGTCCTCAATGCCTTCGGTGCGCAAGGCCAGCCGCGTCAGCGGCGTGCGCAGGTCATGCGACACGGCCGCCACGAACCGGTCGCGCTCGTCGAGCTGCCGGCAGATCTGGGCCTGCATCTGGTTGAAGACACGGGTCGCGGCACGGCATTCGTCGGTGCCCTTCTCGGCCATGGGGGGCCGGTGGATGTCGAGCCCGATGTCACGCGCGGCCGAGGCGAGCTGCCGGATGGGCTGCGACAGCCAGCGTGCGCCGACCCAGGCGGCCAGCATCAGCGCGCCCAGACGCACGCCGATGTCGAGCAGCAGGCCGGGGTGCACGCCCGGCGGCGGCGCCGGATGCGGGCGGCTCGGCAGCGGCGGGGGGCGCAGCTCGAACATCAGCGTCAGCGCCAGCGCATGGCTCGCGAGCACGGCGACGAACAGCAGCAACGCGAGCCGGCCGAACAGGGTGCTCGGAACGAGCCGGGCCCAGGCGCGCGTCATCCGTGTTGCCAGGCGGGCTGGCCCTGCACCGATCGCACGTTGAACAGGTAGCCGGCGCCGCGCACCGTCTTGATCATCTTGGGTTCGCGCGGGTCGTCGGCCAGCTTCTGCCGCAGCCGCGACACCAGCAGGTCGATGCTGCGGTCGAAGGACTCCATCGCGCGTCCGCGCGCCTGTTCCATCAGCTGGTCGCGGCTGAAGAGGCGGCGCGGCATCTGCAGGAAGGTGAAGAGCAGGCGGAACTCGGCGTTGGACAACGCCACCATCAGGCCGGCGGGCGAGACGAGGCAGCGGTCGTCGCGGTGCAGCTCCCAGCCGTCGAAGCGAACGACGTTGCTGTGCAGCGGCGCGCTGGCTGCCTGAGCGCCGTTCGCGCGGCGCAGCACAGTCTGGATCCGGGCCACCAGCTCGCGTGGCTCGAAGGGCTTGCCCATGTAGTCGTCGGCGCCCGACTCCAGCCCCAGCACGCGGTCGTAGGGGTGGGAGCGCGCCGTCAGCATGATGATCGGCGTGGATGTGGACTGGCGCACCTCGCGCGCCAACTGCAGGCCGTCGGTGCCCGGCAGCATCAGGTCGAGCACCAGCAGATCGATGGGGCGGTCGACCAGTTGCCGTCGCATGGTCGCGCCGTCGCACGCCACGTGCACCTCGAAGCCGAAGCGCGACAGGTAGTCGCGCAGCAGTTCGGTGATGCCGTCGTCGTCGTCGACGATCAGGATCTGCGGTGCGGGCGGGGTGGGCGGGCTCATGGGTGCGAACAGTCTAGGCAGCACCTGCCCACGACCATCGCACGAGCAGAAGCGGGAATCGGTCCCTGTTCGGGCGCTGAAACGGCCTTACGTATCGGCCTTGGTACACATCCGACAAACGCAGCTTACGCACGCTCGAAAGAATGGCCGGTGCCGCTGCCCGTCGTGATGGGCGTGGCTTTTCACTCAACCATCAACCATGAGGGGTAACGACCATGAGCGCCATCAGCGGGGTCAGTAGTGCCAGCAACAGCTGGTCCGATATGCGAAGTCAGATGCAGGCGAAGATGCTTGCCAAGGCCGACACCGACAAGAGCGGCGGTGTCGACAAGACCGAACTCCAGGGTGTCCTTGACGACATCGCTGAAAAGACCGGCGTCGCCGCGACGGGTGACACGGACGAGCTGTTCGGCAAGATGGACGCCGACGGCGACGGCAGCCTGTCCGGCGAGGAACTGGCCGAAGGCATGAAGAGCCTGATGCCCAAGCCCGGCGGCGACCAGGGCGAAGACCTGTTCGCGAAGGCCGACGCCGACGGCGACAGCCTGATCAGCAAGGTGGAGATGCAGATCCTTCTGGCCAAGATGACCGGCGAGGATGCGGAAGGTACGTCGTCCACCGAGGACACGGCCGCCAGCGACGAACTGTTCGCCAAGCTCGACAGCGATGGCGACGGCAGCCTGAGCCAGACCGAGTTCGAGGCGGGCCGTCCGTCGGGACCCGAAGGTGCGCCCCCCGCCGGTGGTCCGCCGCCGGCCGGTGGTGCGGGTGGCGGCGGGGGAGGCGGCGGCGTGGCAGGCGTCGCGACCTACGACCCGCTCGACACCAACGAAGACGGCGAGGTGTCGCTGGCCGAACGGATGGCTGGCAACGTGTCGACCGACGCAGTGCAGGCGCTGCTCCAGGCGACCGACACCGACGGCGACAGCGAAGTCAGCAGCGCCGAATCGGACGCCTTCGTCCAGGCACTGAGCGCCCAGGTCGATTCGACGGACGTGTCGACAGAAGGCACGCTGGGCGGCAAAAAGCTCGTCGAGCTGGTGCAGCGCGCCTATGCGCAGATGGCCAGCGAGTCGGCAGGGCAGACGCGGGGCAGCACGCTCGACACCGCGGCCTGATACGGCAAGCCTGCGTCTTACCGAAGCTTGCCGCTGAGGTAAGGCTCGGGGTCGACCGCGTTGCCGTCCTTGCGGATCTCGAAGTGCAGCTTCACGCGGTCGGCTTCGCTCTTGCCCATCTCGGCGATCTTCTGGCCCTGGCGCACGATGTCGTTTTCCTTCACCAGCAGCGCCTGGTTGTGCGCGTAGGCGGTGATGAAAGTCTCGTTGTGCTTCACGATGAGCATGTTGCCGTAGCCGCGCAACTGGCCGCCCGCATAGACCACGCGGCCGTCGGCCGCCGCCAGCACCGGGTCGCCCGCGCTGCCGGCGATGTCGAGGCCCTTGTTGGACTTGCCGTTGAAGCGCGCGAGCGTTGTGCCGCTGGCTGGCCGGATGAACAGCGGCTTGGCCTGCGCCGCGGCGCCGGGGTTGCTGCTGCCCGTGGTCGGGCCGGTCGTGCCGCAGGCGACCAGGGCGGCGGTCGCGCCGGCGGCGAACGCGATGCGCAAGCAGAGGGGGAGGGTGGGTGTCGATCGTGGCATGGGTGGTTGGGGGGTGGTTCGG
>CALRYR010000286.1:0-6060 GCA_943372425.1 Variovorax sp. YR752
CCGGGTGGAGACCTTCAGCGCGATGGCGAGCTTCTGTTCGACCAGGACGACGGACAGGCCCTTGCGGTGCATGTCCACGATGCATTCGCCGACCTGCGCCACGATCTTCGGCGCCAGCCCTTCGGTGGGCTCGTCGATCAGCATCAGGCGCGGGTTGCCCAGCAGCGAGCGGCAGATGGTCAGCATTTGCTGCTCGCCGCCGGACATGCTGCCGGCCTTGGTGTTGCGACGTTCCTTCAGCCGCGGGAAGTAGTCGAACATCGCTTCGATGGTCCACCGATGTGCACCGTCTGCCGCCCTTTGCTCGCCCATCCGCAGGTTCTCGTCGACCGTGAGGTTGGCGAACACCTCGCGCTCCTCGGGCACGTAGCCGATGCCGGCACGGCACACGGCATAGGGCCGGGCACCGGCCAGCTCACGGCCGTCCAGCCGAACGCTGCCCGCGGAAGGGGCGACCAGGCCCATGATGGCCTTCATCGTGGTGGAGCGCCCGGAGCCGTTGCGCCCCAGCAGGCTGATCACTTCCTGGCGGTCGACGCGCAGGTCGACGCCGTGCAGGACGTGGCTCTTGCCGTAGTGCACATGCAGGCCGTGCACGTCCAGCAGGGTCTTGTCGGATGTCGCGTTCGTCGGCGTCATGCGGTGACCTCCTCGCCCAGGTAGGCTTCCCGCACGCTCGCATTGCCGCGGATGGCCTCCGGCGTGCCGGTGGCGATGACCTGCCCGTAGACCAGCACGCTGATGCGATCGCTCAGTGCGAACACCACGTCCATGTCGTGCTCCACGATCATCAGCGCGCGGCCCTTCGTGACCTCGCGGATCAGCTCGGCGGTGTAGTGCGTTTCCTCCGCCGACATGCCCGCCATGGGTTCGTCCAGGAGGATCACGCGGGGGTCCGACGCCAGTGTCATGGCGATCTCCAGCGAGCGCTGCTCGGAATACGCCATCTCGCCCGCGAGGGTGGACGCCCGCCCGGACAGGCGGACCAGCTCCAGCAGCCGTTCGGTCTCCACGCGCACGGCGCGGTCGCGGTCGGCGAAGCGCCAGAAGGCGTAGGGCAGCCCGTGCAGGCGCATCACCGCGAGCCGGATGTTCTCGAAGACGGTGAGCTTCGGGAAGATGTTGGTGATCTGGAAGGACCGGGCCAGCCCAAGCCGGTTGATGGCCTGCGGCGTGCGGCCCGCGATGTCCTGGCCCGCCAGCTCGATGGTGCCGGCCGTCGGGGCGATGTGGCCGGAGACCAGGTGGAAGAGCGTCGACTTGCCGGCCCCGTTCGGGCCGATCAGCGCATGGCGTTCGGCCGGGAGCAGGTCCAGATCGACCCCGCGCATGATCTCGGTCTGCCCGAAGGATTTGCGCAGGCCCCGGATGCGCAGGACGGCGTCGTTCATGCCGGGCCTCCTGCGCGTTCTGTCGCCTTGGCGGATGCGGCACTCGAAGCGCTGGCGGGCACATCCCGCTGCGCGAGGGCCCGGAGCCTCGTTCGTGCAAAGCGCCCCAGCAGCCCGCCCACGACGATCAGTCCGAGCGGAACACCCCAGGTCGCCATCGCGTTCGGTGCCCAGTTGCGCTCCAGGAAGCGGATCGGCGGCCACGGGGTGCCGGCCTGCAGGTTCGACATGGCGCGGTAGTCCTGCGAGAAGATGCGCTGCAGCATCTCCACCGCGAACACGACGCCGACGGCCACCAGCAGCGCTGCGGCGACGCACATCAGCAGCAGCGAGGTCAACCGGACCAGCCCGAAGCGCTCGCGGAGTCGCAAGGCGGTGCCGAACAAGCCGGCGATGCCCGAAGGCATGAACAACATCACCAGCACGAACAGGATGCCCTGGTAGAGCAGCCAGGAGCGCGTGAGGTCGGACACGGCGTAGCCGAAGAAGGTCATCAGCGCGGCGCCCAGGGCCGGCCCCAGGAACACGTGGACGCCGCCGATGTAGGTGTTGAGCACGACCGCGGCCGACAGGCTCGCATCGAACACCACGTAGTTGGCGGATTCGTTGGACACCACCTGCAGCCCGCCGGCGATGCCGGAGAACATGGCCGAGATGGCGAAGACCAGCGTGCCCAGTCCATGGACGTTGTAGCCGAGGAAGCGGAGCCGGTGGCTGTTCTCGCGCAGGCCGTAGGTGATCCGGCCGAGCGGCGTGCGCGTGTAGAGGTAGAGCAGCCCGACCGACAGCAGGACCCATCCCAGCGTGAGGTAGTAGACCTGCGTGGTCGACCCGAAGTCCATGCCCCAGGCCGGCATCCGCATCGTCGAGACGCCGGCTTCGCCGCCGAACAGTCCCTTGAGATGCGGCGCGAGGGAATGGACCAGCTCGGCGATGGCCAGCGTGATCATCGCGAAGTAGGTGCCGCTGCGCTGGGTCGCGAACCAGCCGGCGATCGCGCCGATGACCAGGCCGCAGACGGCACCGGCGAGCGGCAGCAGCGGCGTGGGCAGCAGGCCGGCGCCGCCCAGCGCGTTCATCGCGTGGACGGTGCCGAACGCGCCGACGCCGAAGTACGCCGCATGCCCGAAGGACAGCATGCCCGCCTGCCCGCACAGAAGGTTGTAGGCGCTGGCGAACAAGGCCGCGATCAGCATCTGGATGGCCGCGTTGAGCAGCCCCTGCGTGAGCAGGAAGGGCAGGGCGACCAGCAACGCGACGCCCGCAGCGAGGAAGACGAGTCCAGCCTTCATCGTCAACCCTTCTCGCCCATCAGACCGCTCGGGCGCACCAGCAGGATCAGCAGCATCAGCGCGAACGGGAGAGTGGCCGACAGGCTCGACACCTTCAGCGTCAGCAGGCCCCCGACGCCGCGGGCCCAGTCGCCGGCACCGACGAGCGCGAGAAGGTCCGCCAGGCTGCGGTCCACCCCCACGGCCAGCGAGGTGACCAGGCCGATCAGCAGCGAGGCCAGCATCGCGCCGCCCAGCGAGCCGAGGCCGCCGACCACCACCACGACGAACACCATGACCCCGAGCTCGAGCGCCATGTTGGGGTTGGTCGTGTAGAACGCGCCGGCGACGGCGCCCGCCAGCCCTGCCAGGGCGGCGCCGACGCCGAAGACGCCCATGAAGACCAGCGGCACGTTGTGGCCCAACGCTTCGGCCATGCGCGGCTTGTAGATCGCCGAGCGCACGACGATGCCGACCCGTGTGCGCGTCAGCAGCAGGTAGATCGCCGCGAACATCGCGATGGCGATGCCGCCCATCAGCAGCCGGTAGACGGGGTATTGCGCACCGCCGACGCTGAAAGCAGGCACGTCGAGCGCGGCAGGAATGCGGTAGTCGACCGGGAAGTTGCCGTAGAACAGCTTGATCGACTCGGCGATGATGAAGGACAGCCCGAAGGTCAGCAGCAGCTCATGCGCATGCCCATGGTGGTGGACCCGGCGAAGGAAGAAGCGCTCGACCGCGACGCCGATGAGACCGACCAGAATCGGTGCCGCGACAACCGCGGGCCAGAAGCCGATCACACCCTGCAAGGTGTAGGCGAAGTAGGCCCCGAGCATGTAGAACGAGGCATGCGCGAAGTTGAGCACGCCCATCATCCCGAAGATGAGGGTGAGGCCGGCCGAAACCATGAACAGCAGCAGTCCGTAGACGATGCCGTTCATGAGCGAGACGATGAACTGGTCCATGGGTTTCCTTGCGACGGCCGAAGCCGAACCGGCGTGCCGGGGCACGCCGCGCTTCGACGATGAGGCCGGTGGTCGATGGCCTGGCGCGTCGCCAGGCCGCGCTTTCAGCCAGGTCGCTTCATGACGCAGCTGGCCTGCGCGGGAATCGACGCCTCTTCGGCGGTGAAGCGCTTGACGACCTTGAAGCCCATGTCGGTGTCGTCCACCTTGAAGCGGGCGTCCTTGGCCACGGTAGAGACCACCATCGGCAGCTGCGCCTGGTGGTCCGCCGCACGCATGCTCATGTCGCCCATGGGCGTCTTGATGCGGGCGGTTTCCAGCGCGCGCGCCAGTGCGTTCACGTTCAGCGCGCCGCCCTCGGGCGGGGTCCGCTTCAGGGCGTCGGCCACCATTGCCATGCCGAACACGGTCTGCGGTTCGATGAAGGCCGGCACATGGCCGGTCTTGGCCTTGTAGGCGTCGACGAAGCGCTCGCCCTCGGCGCCGCCGGCCTCGGCGTTGAAGGTGTGCGCGACGAAGTGGCCCACGGCGAGGTCCCCGGCGTTCGCCAGGTTGCCCGGCTGATCCAGGAAGACGGTCCCGAAGCGGACCTTCAGGCCGGCCGACTTCGACGCCTTCATCAGCAGCAGCAGGTCGTTGGACCAGTTGCCGGTCAGCACCGAGTCGGCCTTGGCCGCGCTGATCTTCGCGACGTAGGGCGCGAAGTCCTGCACCTTGTTGACGTCGTGCAGCGTCTTTTCCACCACCTGGTAGCCGCCGGCCGCAGCGTTGTCGGAGATGGCGCGCTCCATGTCCTGGCCCCAGGAATAGTTCTGGTTGATCGAGTACACCCGGGTGCCGAGCGCATTGGCCTGCTTCATCGCGCTCACCAGCGCCTTGGTGCGGATCTGGGCGTCGCCGCTGAAGCGGAAGTGGTGGAAGTTGCACTTCTCGCCGGTGAGTTCGAGCGCCTCGGCGCCGACGTTGATGTAGATCATCTCCTTGCCGGGGTTGCGCAGGTTGTGCTTGCGCACGTCTTCGGTGATCTGCCCGCCGATGGCCGACGAGGCGCCTTGCACGATCAGGTGAACGCCATCCGCTGCCGCAGCCTTCAGCTTGTCGGCCGCGCCTGCGGGACCGCCCTGGTTGTCGTACTCGAGCAGTTGCACCGGTTCTCCGTTCCAGCCGCCCGCCGCGTTGATCTGGTCGACGGCGTAGCGGACAGCCGCACGGTAGGCCTGGCCGGACGAGGCCTGCGGCCCGGACAGCGTCTCGAGGACGCCGATCTTGACCGGCGCAGCAGCGGCGGTGCCACTCAGGAGGCCCAGCGTGCAGGCGAGCCCGGTGGCGCAGGCGAGGGTGTTGAGTCTGTGCATTGATGTCTCCATGGTTTTGTCGGAAGGTGTCGTCGTTTCGGGGCGTTCAGAGGTATTCCATGTTCCCGTCGACGCTGATGGCTTGCCCGGTGACGTTGCGCGCCGCCGGTGAGCACAGGAAGAGCGCCATGGCGGCGACGTCGTCGACGGTGACCATCCGCCGCAGCGAGATCTTCTGCAGGTACTGCGCGCGCATCTCGTCCACCGACACGCCCGCGTTGGCAGCGCGTGCGCCGATCACGCCGTTCATGCGCTCCCCCTCGACCGTGCCGGGCAGGATGGCGTTGACGCGCACGCCGTGCGGGCCGAGCTCGATCGCCAGCGACTTCATGAGCCCGACGATGGCCCACTTGGTGGCGGCGTAGGGCGTGCGGAATGCGTAGCCGAGTCGACCCGCCACCGAACTCATGGTCACCAGGCTCGGTCCCAGGGTCGACTGCTTGAGCAGCGGGACCGCCCGCTGCGCGAAATAGAACTGGCTGTTGAGATTGACCGCGATCGTGCGCTCCCAGTCGCCGCGCTGCAGCTCGTGCACCGGGCCGGTCGGTCCGGCGATGCCGACATTGCTGATCAGCACGTCGAGCCCGCCCATCGCGCCTTCGACATCGTCGAAGACCAGGTCGACATCCCCAGGCACCGACGCGTCGGCCATGCTCGACGTGATCTCCGGCGCCTCCCGTGCCAGCCGGTCGAGTGCGGCGCGATCGATGTCGCACACATGCACGCGGGCACCGGTCTCCCGAAAGGCGAGTGCCACGGCGGCACCGATGCCCGACGCGCCGGCGCTCACCAGCACACGCAGGCCGGGCACGGGCCGGAGGGAATCGATGATGCGCATGGCGGTGTCGGGCATTCGGTGGTGATGGCTTCAGCAGCGATGACGACACAGGCGTCATCTGCACTGCAGTGTCGGGATCGCGGCGGGCGAACGCTATGTGCACGGCGCACACTGGCAGGGGTGCTTTGATGTGAACGGCGAAAGCTTCCCCGGTGCAACGGGGGTGAGCAGCGAGCCGTGGTGGACGCCGCTGCCACTTCGGGGTTGGGCCGATGGGCATCCGCACATCGTTCTGCTAGC
>CALRYR010000287.1:0-6025 GCA_943372425.1 Variovorax sp. YR752
CAACCGGCGCCTGCGCCAGATCGAGGACAAGCGAAGCGTCATCCTGGCCGCGGCGCTGGGCCTGTTCTCGCGCTACGGGCTGCACGGCACCAGCATCGACCAGGTGGCCGCGCGCGCGGATGTCTCGAAGAGCAACCTGCTCTACTACTTCGCCAACAAGGAAGATCTGTACGTCTGCGTGCTGCGCGACCTGCTCACCGTCTGGCTCGAGCCGCTGCGCGGCTTCAGCGTGGAACAGGACCCGCGCGAAGCCATCGCCGACTACATCCGCCGCAAGCTGGTGATCTCGCGCGACCGGCCCGATGCATCGCGGCTGTTCTGCCTCGAGATGATCCAGGGCGCGCCGCTGCTGCGCGACGAACTGAGCCGCGAGCTGCGCGATCTGGTCGAGCGCAAGTCGGAGGTCATCCGCGGCTGGGTCGCGGCGGGCAAGCTCGGGCCGGTCGACCCGCACCACCTGATTTTCGCGCTGTGGGCCACCACGCAGCACTACGCTGACTTCGGCGTGCAGGTGCAGGCCATCACCGGCCGCACGCTCGACGACCCGGCCTTCTTCCAGCAGACGGTGGAGAACGTGCAGCGCATCGTGCTGCAGGGCATCGCGCCCGGTTGAATCCGGCCGGCGCCTTGTCGGCGCGGCGGTTCAGACGTTGCTGGTCGCGCGCACTTCGTCGATGGTGGTCTGGCCCGCCAGCACCTTCTCGATGCCGTCCTGGCGCAGCGTGCGCATGCCTTCGCGCAGCGCGGTGGCCTGCAGCGCCTCGGCGCGCGCGCCGGTCTGGATCAGGTGGCGCAGTTCGCGCGAGATCATCATCAGCTCGTGCAGGCCGGCGCGGCCCTTGAAGCCGCTCTGGTCGCAGGCCGCACAGCCGGGGCTCGTGTGCATCTGCAGCCGCCCGTCCTTGCCGTGCTGCGAGGCCCAGCGCGCCAGCACCTCATCGCGCGAGTCCGGCAGGTCGGACTCGCCGAAGGCGTGCAGGTAGTCGGCCAGCAGTTCCTCGACCTCCACCGGCTCGGCATCGCGGCTGGTGCGGCACTGCGTGCAGAGCCGGCGCACCAGGCGCTGCGCCAGCACGCCGAGCAGCGAGTCGGCGAAGTTGAACGGGTCCATGCCCATGTCGAGCAGGCGGGTCACGGTCTCGGGCGCGCTGTTGGTGTGCAGCGTGGACAGCACCAGGTGGCCCGTGAGCGAGGCTTCGACGGCCGTCTTTGCGGTTTCCTCGTCGCGGATTTCGCCGACCATGATCACGTCCGGGTCGGCGCGCAGGAAGGCGCGCAGCGCTTTCGCGAAGGTCCAGTCGATGCGCGGGTTCACCTGTACCTGGCGCAGGCCGGGCTGGGTGATTTCGATCGGGTCCTCGGCCGTCCAGATCTTGCGTTCGGGCACGTTGATGTGGCTGAGGGCCGAGTGCAGCGTGGTGGTCTTGCCCGAGCCCGTCGGGCCCACGCACAGCACCATGCCGTAGGGCCGCTCGATGGCGTCGCGCAGGCGCGCCAGGTTCGGCTCCGACAGCCCGAGCCGGTCGAGCGCGATCGGCTTGGCCGACGCCAGGATCCGCATCACCACGTCTTCCAGTCCGTTGTTGGTCGGGATGGTGGCCACGCGCAGTTCGATGCGGTGCTGCGGCGAGAACTTGGCGAAGTTGATCTTGCCGTCCTGCGGCTTGCGACGCTCGCTGATGTCGAGGTCGCACATGATCTTGATGCGCGCGATCATCGCGTTGCGGTAGTTCGCCGGCAGCTCGAGGTAGGTGCGCAGCTGGCCGTCCTTTCGGAAGCGCACGCGGATCTTTTCGCGGCCGGGGTAGCTCTCGATGTGGATGTCGGAGACGCCGGCGCCATGGGCTTCCAGGATCATCCGGTTGATCATGCGCACCAGCGAGTTGTCCGACTGCTCGATCGGCGTGTCGTCGTCGGGGCGGTCCTGCTTGCCTTCCTTCTCGAGGGTCTCGAGCAGTTCGCTGGTGTCGTCCGGCTCGAACTCGATGGGCTGCAGCGCCATGCTGCCGGGGCGGCCATCGGCGGCCGCGCCGATCTTGTCGTACGCTGCGAACATCATGCGTTCCAGGTCGCGGCACTGGGCCAGCACCGGCACGACCTTCATCTGGGCGATGAACTCGACCTCCTCGACCGC
Source organism: Variovorax sp. YR752 (assembly GCA_943372425.1). Classification (GTDB taxonomy): domain Bacteria; phylum Pseudomonadota; class Gammaproteobacteria; order Burkholderiales; family Burkholderiaceae_C; genus Variovorax. The sequence continues at coordinate 2,135 of CALRYR010000287.1, forward strand.
GCTGCGGCGGTTGGCCGGGTCGTCCATCGCGACGATCAGGCGCCCGTCGCGCACCAGCAGCGGCATCACCTGCAGGCGCTGGGCGGCGCTGTAGCTGATCTTGCGCAGCGCCTCGGGCTCGGCCGGCAAGGTGTCGAGGTCGACCAGCGGATAGCCCATCTTGCGGGCCAGCGCGACCTGCAGGTCGGCGCGAGACACGGCGTTCTGCCGCACCAGCAGTTCGCCCAGCGGCACGCGGCGCTCGCCCTTCTGCGCGCCGAGCGCTTCCTGCAACTGATCGGCCGTGATCATGCCCAGCGAGATCAGCGCCTCGCCGATGCGCACCATCGGCATGCGGGTCTGCTGCTCGATCGCCTCCAGCAGCTGTTCGTGCGTGGTCACCACGCGCGACAGCATCAGCTCGGCGGCGGCGGGCGGCGGCGCGGCAACGCTGGTGTCGAGTTCGAACTTGACGTAGGCGCTGCGCGGGATGAACTGGCGCTGCACGCTGCCATCGTCGCTCGCCGGCGGGAAGAGGAAGAGGCCGACGCCGTTTTCGACATGGCCGACCGTCTCCCCCGTGAGCTTGCTGCCGCCGGTGAAGCGCAACTTGAAGCGGCTCTGGCCGGGCTGGCGCAATGCGCCCGATTGCGGGTCGAGCACGGGAGGGTTCAGCGGGGCGATCGGTGCCGTGAGCGTGATCGCGCGGATCTGGTCGAAGCGCAGCGCCAGTGTGGTGCGGGCGCGCGGCAGCTGCACGTGCAGCACGCGTTCTTCCGGCACGAAGAAGGTCATGCGCCCGGCCACGCGCTGGTCGTTCAGGCTGTGGATCTCGCAGGGGAGCGGCTCGGTCTGCGGCTTGGCCGCCGGGTAACCGCCCTGCGGCGGGTTGGGCCAGAGGAAGCCTTCGCGTTTGCTCGCGCGGCTGCCCGTGATCTCCTTGGGGGGGTCCCAGTCGATCGGCTTCAAAGTGACTGTCATTCGCGAACTCCAGGGTCCTGGCCCGTTCAACGGCCCGCGGCCGCTTGTTGTCGGCTTGGTGCGGGCACTTCTCCCATTTTCGACATCACTCTACAGCGGCCGGAGCGGCGATGAGGCGTCGATGTGGGGCGGGATTACCCCTCGCTTCGCGCGATGGTGAAGCCGAAAGTTCGCGTCGGCGTCCTCAGCGCGCCGGGGTGGGCGTCGCGTCGGGCAGTTCGATCTTGATGTCGAGCACCTCGAGGTCGTCCTGCCGCTCCAGGTGGACCTTGATGTCCTCCGGATTGATGGACACGTACTTCGAGATGACCGCCACCAGCTCGCGCTGGAGGTCGGGCAGGTAGTCGGGGCGCTTCTTGCCGCTGAGGCTGGAGCGCTCGTGGGCGAGGATGATCTGCAGCCGCTCCTTGGCGACGCTGGCCGTCTTCTTCTTTTCGCCGAGCAGGAAGGAGAGGAAGGACATGGCTTACTTCCCTCCGAAGATGCGCTTGAAGAAGCCCGGCTTTTCCGCTTCGATGAAACGCATCGGGCGCTCTTCGCCCAGAAAGCGCGCGACCACGTCGCTGTACGCCTCGGACACGTCGGTGCCCTTGTCGTGGATGGCCGGCACGCCCTGGTTGGACGCGTTGAGCACCGTCTCCGATTCCGGGATCACGCCGATCAGCTTGATGCGCAGGATGTCCTGGATGTCTTCGAGCGACAGCATCTGGCCGCCCGCTACGCGGTGGGGGTTGTAGCGCGTGATCAGCAGGTGCTCCTTGATGGCCTCGCCGCCTTCCTTGGCGCGCTTCGTCTTGCTGCTGAGCATCCCCAGGATTCGGTCGGAGTCGCGCACCGACGAGACTTCCGGGTTGGTCACGATCAGCGCCTCGTCGGCGAAGTACATGGCCATCATCGCGCCGGTCTCGATGCCGGCGGGCGAGTCGCAGACGATGTAGTCGAAGTCCATCGCGGCGAGGTCCTTGAGGATCTTCTCGACGCCTTCCTGCGTCAGCGCTTCCTTGTCGCGCGTCTGCGAGGCCGCCAGCACGAACAGGTTGTCGCACTGCTTGTCCTTGATCAGCGCCTGGCTCAGGTTGGCCTCGCCCTGGATCACGTTGATCAGGTCGTACACCACACGGCGTTCGCAGCCCATGATCAGGTCGAGGTTGCGCAGGCCCACGTCGAAGTCGATCACCGCCGTCTTCTTGCCGGCGAGCGCCAGGCCCGTCGCGAAGCTGGCGCTCGTGGTCGTCTTGCCGACGCCGCCCTTGCCCGAGGTCACCACCACAATTTTGGCCATTGCCGTTCCTTCTTCGTTATTCGGTTGTTCAGGGTGTGGAGCGGCGATCAGGCGATCGGCTCCATCAGAAGCTTCTTGTCGTCCAGATGGATCTGGACCGCCTTGCCCGCGATGTCGGCCGGCAGCGCGACCTCGGAGGTGCGGTAGATGCCGGCAATCGCCACCAGCTGCGCTTCCATGCAGGTGGTGAAGATGCGGGCCTCGGTGTTACCGCGCGCGCCGGCGATCGCCTTGCCGCGCAGCGGCGCATACACGTGGATGTTGCCGTCGGCGATCACCTCGGCGCCGAAGCTGACGACCGCCATCACGATCACGTCGCCGCCGCGGGCATAGACCTGCTGGCCCGAGCGCAGCGGCTTGTCGATGACCAGCGTGCCGGCCGCGGGCACTGGCACCTCGCGCACGATCTGCGGGGCTTCGGGCGCCGGTGCAGGCGCGGTGCGGGGCGTGGGCGTCGGTGCGACCGGCATCTCGGCCACCGACAGCCCGGCGGCCCGTGCGGCCGCGTGCTGCGCGTCGCTGCCGCCGCGCACCGCGATCGGCTGCGTCTGGTGGCGCGCCAGCAGCGCACGCAGCGCGGTGAAGTCGATGCCGTCGCTCTCCCCGTCGTCCTGCAGCTGCGACAGGTCGATCACCACGGGTTCCTGCTCGAAAAAGTCGGGCGAGTCGGCCAGCTGCGCGTCCAGCGCATCGGCCAGGACGTCCAGCTTCGCCGTCTTGAGGATCACCGCCACCAGCGGCAGCGTGGCGCTCTTGAATTCGAATACCGCCTTGTTGCGCGCGGCGGAAGCATCTGCCATGGAAAAGGTCGTCCGAAAAGCGTTGAAGTCTAACGGGCTGCCGCGCCGCTTCGGCGTGCTGCGGCCGCCGGAAGGGCGCCCGGCCACACATTTCTTTCATCGCGTTTCAACTGCGCCGCGCTGCCGGCGCAGGTTCAGGCGTTGCGCGCGCGCCCCAGCAGCGCCCACAGCAGGATCGCGCCGAAGGTCGCGGTGCCGATGCCGCCGAGTGCGAACTGCCCGAACTTCAGCGTGAAGTCGCCGGTGCCGATGATCAGGGTGATGGCCGCAACGATCAGGTTGCGGTTCTGCGAGAAGTCGACCTTGTTGTCGACCCAGATCTTCGCGCCGGCCACCGCGATCAGGCCGAACACCACGATGCTCACGCCGCCCATCACCGGCAGCGGGATGGCCTGGATCAGCGCGCCGAACTTGGGCGAGAAGCCCAGCACCAGCGCGATGAGCGCCGCCACCACGAACACCGCCGTCGAATAGATGCGCGTCGCCGCCATCACGCCGATGTTCTCGGCGTAGGTCGTCACGCCCGTGCCGCCGGCGCTGCCGCTCACCACGGTGGCCACGCCATCGGCGATGAAGGCACGGCCGATGAGCGGGTCGAGGTTGCGGCCGGTCATGGCGGTCACGGCCTTCAGGTGGCCCAGGTTCTCGGCCACCAGGATGATCGCCACCGGCGCGATCAGCAGCATCGCGCTGCCCGTGAACACCGGTGCGGTGAAGGCGGGCATGCCGAACCAGGCCGCGTTGGCGATGCCGCCCAGGTCGACCGGCTTGCCCAGGCCCAGGCCGTTGGTGAGCAGCGCATAGACCACGGTTGCGAGGATCAGCCCGAGCAGGATGAGCAGCCGCTGC
>CALRYR010000288.1:0-6024 GCA_943372425.1 Variovorax sp. YR752
ATCGGCCGCGACTACGAGTGGGAGCTGATGCCGCTGGGCATCGACCAGGGCGTGGGCGCGATCGTCTGGAGCCCGCTCGGCTGGGGCCGCCTCACCGGCAAGATCCGCCGCGGCCAGCCCGTGCCGGCCGACAGCCGCCTGCACGCGACCGAGGGCTTCGCGCCACCCGCCGACACCGAGCGCCTGTACGGCGTGGTCGACGCGCTGGATGTTGTGGCCGCCGAGACCGGCAAGACCGTGCCGCAGATCGCCATCAACTGGCTGCTGCAGCGCCCCACCGTCGCGAGCGTGCTGATCGGTGCGCGCGACGAGACGCAGCTGGTGCAGAACCTCGGTGCCGTCGGCTGGTCGCTCACGCCCGATCAGGTCGCGCGACTCGACGCCGCCAGCGCCGTCACGCCGCCCTACCCCTACTACCCGTACTGGAACGGGCAGTTCGCGGAGCGCAGCCCGGTGGCGGTGTGACGTCAGGTGAGACTGCGGCTGCAGCGGCCTGTCAGGCGACGCTTGCCTTCACGCCCCGGACGGTGCGCTCCGTCATGCCCGTGAACGCGAAGTCCACCTCCGGCGCGATCCCGCTCACGATGCGCGCGATGCTCTTGCCGGAGCCACAGGAGTGCGTCCAGCCCAGCGTACCGTGCCCGGTGTTGAGGAACAGGTTCGGCAGTTTCGAACGTCCGATGATCGGCACATTCGACGGCGTCGCGGGGCGCAGGCCCGTCCAGAACTGCGCCTGCTCGAGGTCGCCGGCACCGGGGAAGAGTTCTTCGGTGCGGCGCACGATCGCCTCGCAACGCACGCGGTTGAGGTCGCGATCGTAGCCGTTGAGTTCGGCCGTGCCGGCGATGCGCAGCCGGTCGCCCAGACGCGAGAACACGAGCTTGTATTCGTCATCCGTGAGCGACACCTGGTGCGCCATCGACGCGTCCTTCACGGGCAGCGTCACCGAATAGCCCTTGGCGGGATAGATCGGCAGGTGGATGCCCAGCGGCGCCGCATAGATGGGGCTCAGGCTGCCCATCGCGAGCACGTAGGCATCGCCACGCACGCGCTGGAAGCGGCCGTCGGCATCGGTGGCTTCGACATGGCCGATCTGTCCGCCGGCCTCCCGCAGCGCGGTCACGGTGTGGCTCATCAGGAACTCCACGCCATCGGCGCGGCAGCGGGCGACGAGTTCACGCGCGAAGCTGTTCGCGTCGCCCGACTCGTCTTCGGCTGTGTAGGTGGCGCCGGCAAGTTGCGGGCGGATGTGTCGCAGTGCGGGCTCGATGCGCACCGCCTCGTCCGCCGAGATCACGCGGCGGTCGCAGCCCAGTTCGCGCATCTGCGCGGCCGGCCCTTCGGCACCGTCGAACTCCTTCTGGCTTGTGTAGAAATGCAGGATGCCCTGCGTGCGCTGGTCGTATTCGATGCCGATGTCGCGTCGCAGCGCCTGCAGCGTGTCGCGGCTGTAGGTGCCCAGGCGCACGATCTGCTCGATGTTGTGCTGCGTGCGGGCGGGTGTGCATTCGCGCAGGAACTGCAGGCCCCAGAGCCACTGGCGCATGTCGGCGCGGATGCGGAAGAGCAGCGGTGCGTCTTCCTTGCCCAGCCACTTGAGCACCTTCAACGGTGCGCTCGGATTGGCCCACGGTTCGGCATGGCTCACCGAGATCTGCCCGCCGTTGGCGAAGCTGGTCTCGGCGGCCGGCGAGGCCTGCCGGTCGATGACGGTCACGTCGTGACCCAGTTGGCGAACGAAATACGCAGAGGTGACGCCGAGCAGGCCGGCGCCAAGGACAACCACTTTCATGGGGAGCTCCAAAGGACGATGTCACGCATGACGCGTGCCATGCGTGGTGCCGCTCCCCCTGTCCTTGGTACCTGAGAGATTCAGCCACGGCTTTCGGCCGGGCCTTGCTCCTTCGGTGCGTCACGGTGGTGACGGCTCTCCAGACGGCGATGGTGGTTTGCAGTATTGGACCTGAGCGTTCATGGGAGATTGCGCCTTCGGTGGCCGGGACAGGTCCCGGCACTCTCCTGCAGATGGCGGATTCTACCGGCGCGAGGCCGATCGGGCGAGCCCCGTCTAGCCGCCGCCCTTGAGCCGCCTGTATTCGTTCTGCTTCATCGCGAGGTAGTCGGCACGCTCGACTTCGTGCAGTTGCCGTGCGTAGCGCTCGGTGCCGTCGAACCATGCGGCCAGCCGGCGATCGAGTTGCTCGGGCTTCGGCGAGTCGAGGAAGGCGTCGATGGCGAGGTAGTAGCGCATGGTGTTGCGTTCGACCACGCCGCGCACGCCGCCGACCGGCTCGCGCGCGCCCTGCCCGTCGCGGCTGGTCACGGTGAAGCCGATCTTGCCGCTGCCAAGCGTGCCGAGATAGGCTTTCATGGCAAGCCGGGCCGCCGTTCCGTAGCCGTAGGAATACGCAAGATGCACGAAGCTCTTGCCCGATGCGATCGGCGCGGCCTCGAAGACGATACGGTAGTCGCGTGTCGACATCGGCCCCTCGCCGGCGGACAGTTGCACCGCCAGGTAGTCGGCGCTGCTCGTCATCGGTTTCCACACGAACTGCACGTGCTGCGCCTGGTCCAGCGGCTGGTCGAACTTGCGACCGACCGCCACGTCGAGCACGGCCGCCGAGCCTTCGCCCTTGACGACGCAGTGCTTGGTGTTGAGGTGCAGCATCAGTACCTCGCACCAGTTGACCGGCTTGGCGAGCGCGCCGATGTCGGCGAAGGGATGATCGACGACTGCATAGATGTCGCCGCTCAGGCGATCGGGCTTCTCGGCTGAATCGAGCACCAATGGCCGCTGGAAGGGGTTGTCCGCTAGGCGGACCGCCAGCGCGCTGTGCTTGGCCTGAAGCGCAGCACCGTCCTGCGCCGCGGCGGTCGCCACCAGGGCACCGGCGAGCAAGGGCACGGTCAGAGAGCGGGTCAGTCGTCGAATGAGCGGTGTGAGATGCAGCATGGTGCGTGCAAGCTAGCACGCGTGCGCCACCCGGCGTGTAGTCAGCCGCGCAGTTGCGCTCGCAGTTGTTGCCCGATGTCCGGCCGCTCCAGGAAGGGGTCGGCCGGGTTGGTGATCGACACGATGCTGTCCATCCGGCTCTTCACGTTCCCCAGCGCCTTCGGGTGGCTGAAGACGTAGAACTGGTTCGCGGCGATGGCGTCGAACACCTTGCCCGCCACGTCGGCCGCGCTCACCTTGCCGCTGCTCACCGCCTTGGCCGTCATGGCCTGGCCGATCAGCTGGCTCTTGGTCAGTTCGCCCGCCGGCAGCGTGCCGGGGCGGTTGCGTTCGCTGCTGTGGATGCCGGTCGCGACGAAGTACGGGCACAACAGGCTGGCGCCGATCTGATCGGTGACCAGCGCCAGGTCCTGGTACAGCGTCTCGGTCAAGCTCACCACCGCGTGCTTGCTGACGTTGTAGACGCCCATGTTCGGTGGCGTGAGCAGGCCGGCCATGCTGGCCGTGTTGACGATGTGGCCGCGGTAGCTCGGGTCCTTCGCAGCGGCGGCCAGCATCATCGGCGTGAACAGGCGCACACCGTGCACCACGCCCCACACGTTGACGCCCAGCACCCACTCCCAGTCGGCCACGGTGTTTTCCCAGACCAGGCCGCCAGCGCCGACGCCTGCGTTGTTGAAGACGAAGTGCGGGGCGCCGAAGCGGGTTTGCACCGCCTCCGCCAGTGCTTCCATCTGGTCGGCCTTCGACACGTCGACGCGACGCGCCAGCACCTGCGCGCCGGCGGCCTCCATCTCGGCCTGGGCGCGATCGAGCGCGTCCTGCTGCACGTCGACCAGCACGAGGTTCATGCCGCGCGCCGCGCCGATGCGCGCGCATTCGAGGCCGAAGCCGGAGCCGGCGCCGGTGAGTACCGCTGTCTTGCCCTTGAAATCCTGGATCATGGATGCGTCCTTGTCTGGTTTGTCTCGTTGGCTTCGTATTGAACCGCGTCGCGATGCCGGACGATGTCCTGCGTGCGACCTCCGCGGCCCGTCAAAGCAGCCGCGTGAACCCGTCGGCGCTCCACGCCTCGCTGCCCACGCCGTGGTGCACGCAGAACAGGCCGTCCGGGTCGTAACGCGACTTCACCGCCTGCAGGCGCGCGTGGTTGGTGCCCCAGAAGGCCTGCTGCCAGTCCGGTTCGAAGAAGTTGCTCTCCGCGAGGTAGGCACCGGTGTCCGGCGCCACGCGACGCAGTTCCGCTGCGGCGCGACCGACCGCCTCCGCCTGGCGACGGGCGAGCGCCACGTCGGGCTCATGGCCCGCGACACCGGGATAGGCCGGCGGGCCTTCGGTGCCGAGGATGGCGAGCGCAAAGGCATCGATCACGTCCGGGTTCATCGCGGTGTCGCGCGCGCCGGCCAGCGCTTCGTCCGGCGCACCGGCCAGGCCCTTGTTGACGTGCAGGGACACCGGCCAGTGGCGAGACGCCGCGAACAGCGCATCGGCCAAGGCATCGCGCCGCTCGGGCTGCAGCAGCGTGGCCGGCAGCCAGGCGGACTGAAACGCATGCAGCACCTGCCCGGCCTGCCCCTGGTCGCCGGGCCAGAAGACATTGGTCTTCGGCGCGCCAGGGCGGTCGTCGGTGCGGATGAAGCCGAGTGCGCGCTTCATCAGCGTCGGCGACCAGAATTCGCTTGCGGACGTCGAGACGATGCCCAGCGGCGCAAAGTCGACCTCGAAGTCGTCGGGCGACGTCGCCAGCGCATCCCGAAAGGGCTGCCAGACCGCCTGCGCTTCGCTGCGGGTGAGCCCCTGGAACACCATGGAGACCTGCACGGTGTTGTTGCGCCGCATGCGGATCTGCTCACCCCAGTGGGGATTCATCAGCGACTCGGCATAGAAGCCGAGCACCATGGCGATCAGCGTGCGAAAGGCGGGCGCGGACTTCGCGCGGATGCCGAGATTCACGGCGCCGAAATCCTCCGGCAGCTCGTGCACCCGCAACGTCAGCCGGGTGACGATGCCCAGGCTGCCGCCGCCACCGCCCTTGAGCCCCCAGAAGAGGTCGGGGTGCGTGCAGGCATTGGCGATGCGCACCTGGCCGTCGGCCGTCACGACCTCCGCCTCCAGCAGGCTGGACGATGCCAACCCGTATCGCTTCGAGAAGCTGCCGAAGCCGCCGCTCTGCACCAGGCCGGCGACGCCGACCGACAGGCAGCCACCGCCCTGCACATAGCCGCCCGCCTGCGTGCTGACCGCGTCGTACACCTGCGCCCACAGCGCGCCCCCGCCCACGGACACCGCGCGCTGCGGCGCCGCGCTGCCCTCGCAGCCCGCGGCGACGAAGGCGTCGTGCATCTCGATGGCCTTCATCCCGCGCATCCACACGAGCAGCGAATCCGGCGCGTTCGACGTGCCCTGGTAGCTGTGGCCGCCGCTGCGCACCACCAGCCGCAGGCGGTGTTCGCGCGCGAAATCGACCGCAGCCACGACATCCCCGGTTTCGCGCGCGGCCACCACGAAGATGCTGGGCATCGAGGTCCAGGCATCGACCCAGCCCAGCGTCTGGGTGAGGGCCGGGTGGTCGCTCATGAAGTACGGGTTCTTCACAGCCTTGAAGAGCCGCGCGCACTCGGCGGCGGCAGGCGTGGCACGGCAGGCCATCAGCGGCGAGTCGATCACCGACAGCCGGCCGTTGGTCTGTCGGCGGAGTCGCTGCCATTCGGCGGCCGATGGCCAACCCGGGTCGCCGGGCCGCACGCGCGTGCGGGGGAGGCGCGCCGGCTGTTCCTCGGCGCCGGCCAGTGCCGTCAGCGGCACCCAGGGCAGCGTCGCCGCCATCCGCAGCAGCCGCCTGCGCGGAATGTCGGCCGAGTGCACCCGCTGCCGTCCCGGCTCGGCGCTCAGGCCTCGGCCTGCCGCAGCACGTAGCCGATGCGCGGGAAGTGCACGTGCAGCGTGCCCGCACGGTCGTCGACACGGCGCAGCGTGTAGTGCGTGCGCGTGGCGGCGACCAGTTCGCCTTCGGTCGTCTCGGGGCCGAAGCTCTCGGCACCGATCGTCACGCGCCTCCCCAGCGGAATGCC
>CALRYR010000289.1:0-6018 GCA_943372425.1 Variovorax sp. YR752
GGACACGGTGACTGCCCGCAGGCTCGGCGTGCCGTCGGCCACGGGCGTCGCGGTGACGGTGTCGTTGACGGGTGCGGCATCCTGCGCATGCAGGGCGGCGACGAACAGGGCCGTGGCGGCGGCGGCAGCGGTCTTTTTCATGCCCCGAATTTTGGGGGGCATTGATCGGTGCACCTGTCAGGGACTACCGCATCATCGCGCCTAGAACTTGTAGTTCATCGTCAGCAGTGCGCTGCGCGGATCGCCGTACACGCCGGTGCCGTAAGAGCCCAGGCCCGGCATGTAGGTCTTGTCGAACACGTTGTTGATGTTCAGCGACACGCTCAGATGGCGGTCGAACTCGTAGCGCGCCATGAGGCCGACCAGTGCGTAGCTCGGTTGCGTTGCGCGCCACTGGTTGGCGTCGGAGGTCTGGTAGTAGGTCTCGCTCTGCCACGACAGCGAGCCGCCCACCACCAACTGGCGCCACGCGCCCGGCAGCCGGTAGCTGGTGTTGAGCTTGAACAGGTGCTTGGGCTGGTTCGTGTTGACCGCGCTCAAGGTCACGTTCGGCTGCTGCGGCTTCTTCGATGTGCGAAAGGTGTAGCCAGCAGCCAGGTTCCACGACGGCGTGATCTGGCCCGCCATCTCCAACTCCATGCCCTTGCTGGTGACGCCGTCGACCGCGGTGTAGATCTCGTCGCCGGTGGTGGGGTTGACGCCGACGTACTGCGCCGAGTTGTCCTGCTTGATGTGGAACAGCGCCAGGCTGGTGTTGAGCCGCTTCTCGAGGAACTCGCCCTCCACGCCGACCTCGGAGCTCTTGCCCGTGAGCGGCGCGATGGCGCGGTCGCTCGCGTCCTTGTAGTAGGTTTGCGGCTTGAAGATGTCGGTGTGGCTCGCATACACCGACCACGTGCGGTCGAGGTCGTAGACGACGCCGGCATAGGGTACGACCTTGGCGTCGATGTCGAGCTGATCGCTCAGCGTGGTCACGCCAGCCAGGCTCGTGCTCTCGTCACGCAGGTCGTACCAACTGCTGCGCGCGCCGAGGATGACCGAGAGCGCATCCGTGGGCCGCAGCCGCACCGCCGCCGACAGGCCCTTCTCGCGCGTGATGATGTCGCGGTCGCTGCGCTTCTGCGACGCGGGCTGCGCGATGTTGCCGTCCCACGCGAAGTAATTGGGGATGGCCGTGTAGGTCGAACTGTGCAGCTGCGCCTCCTGGTGCTGGCGCGAATAGCCCGCGCCCAGCATCAGTTCATGGGTGCGGCCGCCCAGGCTGAACGGGCCAGTCAGCGCGATGTTGAGCGCATCGGTTTTCGACTGCGTCGGCAGTGCGCCCGACAGCATGCGGATGCCGGCACCCGTGGCGCGGTTCACGCTGCCGCTGTAGGCCGAGCCGTAGAACACGTCCTTCGACTGGTCGAGGTGGCTGGCCGCCACGTCGAGCTTCCAGCCGCCGCCGAACTCGTGCTTGAGGTTCGCGAAGGTGTTGGTGCTGTCGTTGTCCCAGTACGACCAGCGTGCCGCGGGATTGAACGAGCGCCGGAAGTTCGTCCGCGTGCCGTCGTTGTAGAAGAGCGGGATGTGGCCGAAGGTGGCGCCGTCGGCACGCGTCGTCATGTGGTCCACGCCCACCGTCAGCAGCGTGCTCGGCGTCAGGTCGGCTTCGACCACGGCATAGAGGTTGCGCGTGTCGCGGCTGTAGTAGTCGACGTAGGAATTCGCGTTCTGTGCCGCGGCGACGATGCGCCCGCGCACGCTGCCGCTCGCGTTGAGCGGGCCGGAGAAGTCCGCGGTGGTGCGGTAACGGTTCCACGAGCCGGCGCCGATCGAGAGGTTGCCGGCAAACTCGGCCGTCGGCTTCTTGCGCACCAGGTTGATCGTCGCCGACGGGTAGCCCGCGCCGGTCAGCAGGCCGGTGGCACCCTTCACGAGCTCGACGCGGTCGTAGATCACGCTGTCGCCGATGGCGCTGGTGTACTGGTTCGACGTGTCGAGCGTGCTGGGCACGCCGTCGAACTGCAGGTTCTCGATCGAGAAGCCACGCGCGTAGAAGGTCGCGCGCTCGCTGTCGTTGCGCCCGACGGTCACGCCGGGCGTCTTCTCCAGAATCTCCGGCACGGTGACCAGCGCCTGGTCGTCCATCTGCTGGCGCGTGATGACGCTGACCGACTGCGGCGTCTCGCGCGGCGACATCGCGAAGCGGGTCGCGGTGCTGGTCGAGCGCACGGTGTAGGCGCCGGTGCCTTCCGACGGGCCCTCGGCCGTGGCCGTGACCCGGACTTCATCCAGGGTCCGGGACGACGCACTCGACGACGAAGGCGCGGCCAACGGCAGTGCCTGCAGCGCGTAGCCGCCACCCGACGCACGCACCGCGCCGAGACCGGTGCCGGCAAGGGCCTGCGACAGTGCGTCCGCGACGGTGTGGGTGCCGCGCACGCCGCGGCTGATCACACCGTCGGCCACGGTCGAGCCGAACGTGATCAGCACGCCGGCCTCGCGGCCCAGGCGGTTGAGCACGCCTTCGAGCGGGCCGGCTGGGATGTCGAAGCTGCGGGCATCCTGGCTGCTTGCCGGGGCCGGCTGCGCGAGGGCTGCGCACGGCGCGACGGCGCCGGCCACCAGCCACGCGGCCATGGCAACGAGGCAGGCACTGCGTGACGCCTGTGCCAGGGCATGCAGGCGTGGCTTGCCGCTGGCGAACCGGAGGATCGAATGCGGCGCGGGAATGGAGGCCGGCCGGCCGGTGTGCAGGAACATGAAAATGCCTTCGACGGTAGAAGATTGCAGGAAGAGATCGGGTGCCGTTTGCGCGCCCTTCCCTTCCTTGACCGTCGACCCCGCCGAATCAGCTCAATTATTTTTTGGCGACCTTCACACGCGACCGCGGCGCGGCCGCACGCTCACCCAGTAACGCGTGATCGTGTGCACCTCGACCGGCAAGGCCGAGGTCAGCGCCGCCAGCACACGGTCGGTATCGGCCAGCGGGTAGGCGCCGGAGACCTGCAGGCCGGCGATGGCCGGGTCGCAGCCCAGGCGCCCCGGGCGATGACGGCCGAGTTCAGTGAGGAAGTCGTCGAGCCGCATGTGCGAGGCCACCAGCATGCCGTCGGCCCACGCGCTCGCATCGCGATCGACGGCCGCCGGCGCCATCGCCTGCGTGCGCGTGAAACGCCCGGACTCGCCCGCCTGCAGCGTGCGCGCATGCTGCGGCGCATCGCGCGGCGTCAGTTCGACCGCCCCCTGCAGCACGCCGACCTCGACCTGCGCATCGTCGCGCTGGCGCACGGTGAATCGCGTGCCAATCGCCCGCGCCGAGCCTTCCTCGGTCTCGACCAGGAAGGGCCGGCGCTGCGCGTCGGGGGCGGTCTGCACCAGGATCTCGCCGCGCACCAGCTGGAGCACGCGGCGCTCGGTGTCGAAGCGCAGGTTGATGGCGCTGCCGCTGTTGAGCGTGACCCGGCCGCCGTCGGGCAGGGTCAGTGGGATGCGCTCGCCGACCGCGGCCACATGGTCGGCCGTGAACGATCGCCAGGGCGTCGTCTGGCGCGCGAGCATCGCGCTGCCGCCGCCGACCACCAGCACCGAGAGAAGCTGCATGGCGCGGCGACGGCGCAGGGACTGCGGGGCCGCGTGCAAGGCGGCGCGAGCCAGCGGCGACGGGATCTCCGCGAGGCTGCCGCCGACAGTCTCGATGCGCTGCCATGCGGCTTCGTGCGCCGGGTCGGCAGCGCGCCAGCGCGCCCACTGCGTGCGTTGCGCAGCGCTGAGGTCGTTCGATCGCAGCGCGACCCACCATTGAACAGCCTGGTGCGCGACGGCCGGCGCGACCTTCTCGCCGCCACCCAGTACATCCTCCATGCGGGGCGAGGTGGTCATTCCGGAAAGAAGCAACGCATTGCCGCCTTCGCAAGATGGCGCTTGACCGTCGACACCGAGATGCCAAGTTCCGCGGCGATCTCGCCCTGCCCCAGTCCCTCGAGCTGTGCGAGGAGGAAGGCCTGCTTGGCAAGCGCGGGCAGCCCGTTCAGGCGTCGATCGATCTCGACCAGGGTCTCCAGCACCATGAGCCGAACCTCTGGCGGCGGCGCCACAGGCTCCGGCATCAGCGCCAGCGCGTCGAGGTAGGCCTGCTCGATGGCGCGTCGACGGACGTGGTTGATCAGCAGGTTGCGGGCGACCGTCGTCAGGTAGGCACGTGGCTCGGCCAGACTGTCGATGCCGGGCGCTCGCAGCACGCGCAGGAAGGTGTCGTGGGCCAGGTCGGCCGCGTCGAAGGCATTGCCCAGCTTCTTGCGCAGCCAGGCCTGGAGCCAGCCGTGATGGTGGACGTACAGCGTGCCGAGCGGGTCGTGCGGAAGGGAGTCGGCGCTGGACATGGTCGCTCGGGCGGTGAAAGGTGCGGGGACGCCGCGTGCCGCGCCCATGAAAAAAGTCGCATTCTATCGAATGCGACTTATTCTCAATTGAAGAGATCACCCCAGCATGGGTGATCTGCCCTTCCTGACCTGCCGCCGAAGCGGCCCTTGCTTAACTGCGGGCGCGTGCCTGGTCGCGCAGCGACTTGATCTGGTCGTGGTTGCGCTGTGCACCTTGCGCCTGGCGCTCGATCACGGCGCGCACATCGCTTGGGAGCGCCTGCTTCAGCGCCTTGCGGTAGCGCGCCAGTGCAGCGTCTTCCCCCCGCTCGCATTCGTTGAGGATCGACTCTTCGCTGTTGGCACCGACCGCGCCCTTGACGTGCACCCAGCCACGGTGCATCGCGCCGCTGGTGGTGCCACCGTCGGCCGCGGTGCCGCCGTATTGCGTCACGAGTTGCGCCAGCTCGTTGGCTGCCATGCGGCAGCCGACTGCACGCTCCGAGAAAACCTGCTTGAGGTTGGCGCTCTCTACCTCTTCCGCGCAGGTGCGGAAGCCGTACTCACCGTCGTGCGAGTTCTCGATCAGGTCGTTGAGCACGTCCACCACGTCGTCGTGCGACAGCGGCTCACCGACGGCGCCATCCGTGTCGACGGCGTTCGCCGGGCTCGGTGCAAAGGGCATGGCCTCGCCGAAGTAGGTGCGATCCGCACGGTCCCATGCGGCGCGGGATGCATGGCGCGCCTGCGGCCAGTCGAGCGTCGAATTGCCACGGCGCGTTTCCCACTCGTCGGCGAGCGTGGGCTCGAGCGTGTCGAAGCTGTCGTCGCGCGCAGCGCGGCTGGACCAACCCAGTTCGTAGGCGGGCGCGTAGTCGTCGTAGCTGCGACCCTGTTCGTAGTAGCTCTCGCGGTCGTAGCTGGAGCGCCAGTGCGCGTCCTCGGCGGTGGGGTTCACGCTCTCGGCGACGACCTTGCCGCCCAGGCCGCCCGCGAGGCCTCCTGCGACCAGGCCGACCACCGTGCCGACCGGGCCTGCCACCGATCCGGCCGCTGCGCCGGCCACTGCACCGCCCGTGGCGCCCACGCCGGTTCCTACCGGGTGTGCACCCGGCGCACCCGTGATGGGATCTCGGTTTGCGTCGTTCGTCGTGAAGTCTTTTTCCTTGGCCATGTCCGGCTCCTTGCGTAAAGGGTTGGAAATGCGCCGCCGCCGTGCCATCAATTCGTGATGCTGGCTGGCGGCGACGCGTGGAGACTTCATCCTGGGCCTGCAGCGAGACGCCCGGGTCAGGATCGCCAGACGCTGCCTGTAGGGCATCGCCTGCGCAGCCTGCGGTGCGCAATGCCCTGCGACGCCGGGCACGGCCTACAAGCGCCGCGCGCGCGGTTCCCTATCAACGAGCCCTGTCTTTTTCTCTTCTCGATGCGAAGCACGCACACAAGGATCTGCATGAACTCCAACGACGCGAAATCCTGGCTCAACACGGCCCGCAAGGCCGACGATCAGCGCCCCGACCTCCCGGGCGAACACTGGGCCGTGATGGGTGCAGGGCTGTTGCTGCTGCTGGCCGCCGGCCGCAGCCGCTCGTTCATCGGGCGCACGGTGGCAGGCGCCGTGGGCAGCGCGCTGCTCGGCCGTGCGGCCAGCGGGCGCGGCGGCCTGCACCGCCTG
>CALRYR010000290.1:0-5979 GCA_943372425.1 Variovorax sp. YR752
TCGCGCTGGCCGCGGCGCTGGGCGCACAGTCGCTGCACCCGGCGGCGCGGGCGCTGGTCCAAGCCTGGCAGATGCAGCATCGGGTGCCGCCGGACTGGGTCGCCACGCAGGTGACCGAACAGGCGGGGCAAGGCCTCGACGGCGTGCTCCAGTGGCGCGATCCGTTGACGGGTGCGACGCCGCGCCACATGCGCTTCGGCGCGGCCGATTTCTGTGGCGTGACGCCCCTCGCGTGCGATGCCACGCAGGTCCATCTGTCTGACGAGGCCGGTTGGGTCGCGAGCTTCGTGCTGGCCGAAGACCTGCGCGAGGACGCGGCCGCCGCGGTCGATGCGTTGCGGGCACAGGGCATCGGTGTGCAACTGCTTTCCGGCGACCGCGATGCTGCGGCGCGCGAGGTCGCGGCGCAGGCCGGCATCCGTGATGCGAGCGGCAGTTGCACCCCCGAAGACAAGCTCATGGCCATGCGGGCATTGCAGGCCGCGGGGTGCAAGGTCGCGATGGTGGGCGACGGCCTGAACGACGGCCCCGTGCTGGCGCAGGCGCACGCGTCTTTCGCGTTCGGCAAGGCGGTGCCGCTGGCGCAGGCGCGTGCCGACTTCATCGTGCTGGGCGACGCGCTCTCGGCCATCCCGGCGGCCATCGCACAGGCGCGGCGCACGCTGCGCATCGTGCGGCAGAACCTCGCCTGGGCGGCCGGCTACAACGCGCTGTGCGTGCCGCTCGCACTCGCCGGGTGGTTGCCGGCCTGGCTGGCAGGCCTGGGCATGGCGGGCAGTTCGCTGGTGGTGGTGCTCAACGCGGCGCGGCTTGCACGGCCGATGGCGCTGCCGTCGGTGGCACGGCCAGGGCAGGGCGCCTGATGGACATCCTCTTCCTGCTCATCCCGTTCTCGGTGGTGCTCGTGCTGTTGATCCTCGGCGGCCTCTGGTGGGCCGTGGACCGTGGCCAATTCGACGACGTCGATCGCGAAGGCGAGCGCATTCTGGGCGGCGATTGATCTGTATCAATCCGTAGGACGCATCGCACAAAGACACTGACCGGGTCCCATAGATAAGGCCCGACGATGCAAGTTCCCAACCCTCCCGCAGCGGTCTACAGCGACACCGCCGTCCGACAGTTCGCCATCATGTCCGTGGTCTGGGGCGTGGTGGGCATGCTGGTCGGCGTGATCATCGCGTCGCAACTCGCCTGGCCCGAGATGAACCTCGGCATCTCGTGGCTCAGCTACGGGCGGCTGCGCCCGCTGCACACCAACGCGGTCATCTTCGCCTTCGGCGGCTGCGCGCTGATGGCGACCAGCTTCCACGTGGTGCAGCGCACCTGCCAGGTCCGGCTGTTCGCGCCGGCGCTGGCGTCCTTCGTGTTCTGGGGCTGGCAACTGGTCATCGTGGCCGCGGCCATCAGCCTGCCGATGGGCTACACCAGCGGCAAGGAATACGCCGAACTCGAATGGCCGATCGACATCTTGATCACGGCCGTGTGGGTGGCCTACGCCATCGTGTTCTTCGGCACCATCGCGATGCGCAAGGTGCGCCACATCTACGTGGCCAACTGGTTCTACGGCTCCTTCATCATCGCGGTGGCGCTGCTGCACATCGTCAACAGCGCGGCCATCCCGGCCGGCTGGATGAAGAGCTATTCGGCCTACGCCGGCGTGCAGGACGCGATGGTGCAGTGGTGGTACGGCCACAACGCCGTGGGCTTCTTCCTCACCGCGGGCTTCCTCGGGATGATGTACTACTACATCCCCAAGCAGGCCGGCCGGCCGGTGTATTCGTACCGGCTCTCGATCGTCCACTTCTGGGCGCTGATCTTCACGTACATGTGGGCCGGCCCGCACCACCTGCACTACACCGCGTTGCCCGACTGGACGCAGTCCATCGGCATGGTGTTCTCGCTGATCCTGCTGGCGCCCAGCTGGGGCGGAATGATCAACGGCGTGATGACGCTGTCGGGCGCCTGGCACAAGCTGCGCACCGACCCGATCATCCGCTTCCTGATCGTCGCACTGTCCTTCTATGGCATGTCGACCTTCGAGGGTCCGATGATGTCCATCAAGACGGTGAATGCGCTGTCGCACTACACCGACTGGACAGTCGGCCACGTGCACTCGGGCGCGCTCGGCTGGGTCGGTTTCATCACGATGGGCTCGCTCTACTACCTGATTCCGCGCCTGTGGGGCCGCACCGAGATGCACAGCGTCAAGGCGATCGAGGTGCACTTCTGGATGGCGACCATCGGCATCGTGCTCTACATCGCCGCCATGTGGATTGCCGGTGTGATGCAGGGCCTGATGTGGCGCGCCATCAACCCCGACGGCACGCTCACCTACACCTTCGTCGAAGGCGTGAAGGCCACGTACCCGTACTACGTCGTGCGCCTGCTCGGCGGCCTGCTGTACCTCGGCGGCATGCTGGTCATGGCCTGGAACGTCGCCATGACGGTGGTCGCCGGCCGCTCGGTGCGCGCACCGATCCCCGCACTGGTCCATGCCTGAACGCCTGAAGAAAAGCACACCATGAGTTCCAACGCACCCAAGACCGGAAAGACCGGCTTCTCCCACGAGAAGATCGAGACCAACAACTTCCTGATGATCGTGCTGATCCTGCTGGTGATCGCCGTCGGCGGCCTTGTGGAGATCGTCCCGCTGTTCTTCCAGAAGTCCACCACCGAGCCCGTGACCGGCGTGAAGCCGCTCGAGCCGCTGCAGCTGGTGGGGCGCGACATCTACACCCGCGAGGGTTGCTACAACTGCCACTCGCAGATGATCCGGCCCTTCCGCGCCGAGACGCTGCGCTACGGCCACTACTCGGTGGCGGGCGAGTTCGTCTACGACCACCCCTTCCAGTGGGGCAGCAAGCGCACCGGCCCCGACCTGCACCGCGTGGGCGGCAAGTACAGCGACGAGTGGCACCGCATCCACCTGAACAACCCGCGCGACCTGGTGCCCGAGTCGAACATGCCGGCCTACACCTGGCTGGAGAAGTCGCCGGCCGACGCCGCCAGCATCGGCGCCCACATGACGGCGCTGCGGCGCGTGGGCGTGCCCTACACCGACGAGCAGATCGCCGGTGCCAAAGAAGCCGTGACCGGCAAGACCGAGATGGACGCCATCGTGGCGTACCTGCAGTCGCTGGGCCTCGCGCTCAAGTAAACGAAGGAGCGAACCATGGACATCGACATCACCACGCTGCGCATCGGCGCCACGCTGGTTTCCTTCGTCACCTTCATCGGCATCCTGGTCTGGGCCTGGGCTGGCCGCAACCGCCGGGGCTTCGACGAAGCCGCGCAGCTGCCTTTCGAACAGGACTGAAGCGAACATCATGAGCGATTTCATCAGCGGCTTCTGGTCGCACTACGTCACTTTCATCTCGCTGGCCAGCATCGCGGCCTGCGCGCTTCTGCTGTGGATCACCAACCGCACGCGCACGCCGGCCGGTGGCGACAACACCACCGGCCACGTCTGGGATGAAGACCTGCGCGAAATGAACAACCCCCTGCCGCGCTGGTGGGTGGGCCTCTTCGTGCTGACCATCGTCTTCGGGCTCGGTTACCTCGTGGCCTACCCGGGCCTGGGCAGCATGCAGGGCCAGCTCGGCTGGAGCACGGCCGGCGAGTACGAGAAGGAGATCGCCAAGGCCAACGCCGAACTGGCGCCGGTGTACGCAAAGTTCACCGCGATGCCGGCCGAGCAGATGGCGCGCGACCCGCAGGCCATGGCGATCGGCGAACTGCTGTTCCTGAACAACTGCGCGCAGTGCCATGGCTCCGATGCGCGCGGCAGCAAGGGCTTCCCGAACCTGACGGACGGCGACTGGCTGCACGGCGGCGACCCGGCGAAGATCCAGGAGACCATCACGCTCGGGCGCATCGGCGTGATGCCGCCGATGGCCGCCGCCGTGGGCTCGCCCGACGACGTGAAGAACGTCGCCAACTATGTGCTGAGCCTGTCGGGCAGCCCGCACGATTCGGTGCGCGCCGGCCTGGGCAAGAGCAAGTTCACGGCTTGCGCCGCCTGCCACGGCATGACCGGGGGCGGCAACCCCATGCTGGGCGCGCCCAACCTGTCGGACCGGATCTGGCTGCACGGCTATGGGCAGGACGCGATCATCTCGATCATCAACACCGGCAAGACCAACCAGATGCCGGCGCAGCAGGGCCGCCTGACCGAAGCGCAGATCCACGTGCTGGCGTCGTACGTCTGGGGCCTGTCGAACAACCCGCAGACGGCATCGCGCTGAGCGCGGTCGACGGTCGCCCGCCTTCATGTCCGCATCCCCACGACCCGAGCCCGCGCCCGTGCCGGCATCCGCCGCGCCGCGCAAGGTGATCCCCATCGCCCCGGCAGAGGGCGAGAGCGTCAGCCTCTACGCGTCGCACAAGAAGATCTATGCGCGCAGCATCCAGGGTGTGTTCGCGCGCTGGCGCTGGGCCATGGTGTTCATCACGCAGATCGTGTTCTACGGCCTGCCGTGGATCGACTGGGGTGAGCGCCAGATGGTGCTGTTCGACCTGGCGGCGCGGCGCTTCTACATCTTCGGGCTGGTGCTCTATCCGCAGGACCTGATCTACCTCACGGGCCTGCTCGTCGTCTCGGCGCTGTCGCTCTTCCTCTTCACGGCCGTGGCGGGCCGCCTGTGGTGCGGCTACGCCTGCCCCCAGACCGTCTACACCGAGATCTTCATGTGGGTCGAGGAAAAGATAGAAGGCGCCCGTAGCGCCCGCATGCGGTTGGACAAGGGCACGCTGTCGATGGAGCGGGGCGTCAAGAAGACCTTCAAGCACATTGTGTGGCTGGGCATCGCGATGTGGACCGGCTTCACCTTCGTCGGCTACTTCACGCCCATCCGTGAACTCGGCATGGCCTTCCTGCAGACGCAGATGGGCTCGTGGGAGGTGTTCTGGGCCTTCTTTTACGGCTTCGCGACCTATGGCAACGCGGGCTTCATGCGCGAGCAGGTCTGCAAGTACATGTGCCCGTACGCGCGATTCCAGAGCGCGATGTTCGACCGCGACACGCTCATCGTCAGCTACGACACGGCCCGCGGCGACCCGCGCGGCGCACGTGGCAAGCAGCACGAGCGCAACGGCCTGGGCGACTGCATCGACTGCACCCTGTGCGTGCAGGTGTGCCCGACCGGCATCGACATCCGCGACGGCCTGCAGTACGAATGCATCGGCTGCGGCCTGTGCGTGGACGCCTGCAACACGGTGATGGACAAGATGGCCTATCCGCGCGGCCTGATCCGCTACGCCACGCAGAACAGCCTGGCCGGGCGCTGGTCACCGCGCGAGGTGGTGGCGCGCGTGTTCCGTCCGCGCGTGCTCGTCTACAGCGGCGTGCTCGCCGCGCTGTGCATCGGCCTGCTCGCGAGCCTGGTGACGCGCACGCCGCTGAAGGTCGACGTGGTGCGCGACCGCGCTTCGCTCGCCCGCATCGTCGAGGGCGGCATGCTGGAGAACGTGTACCGCCTGCAGGTCATGAACGCGACCGAGCGGCCCCAGCGCTACCAGATCACCGCCAGCGGCCTCGATGGCGTGTCGGTGGTGGCTGGCGATACGGTCGAGGTGCAGCCCGCCGAGTCACGTTGGGTGGCGGTGCGGTTGCAGGTGCCCTACGGTGCCGTGCCCGCGGGCTCGCACCCTGTTCACTTCGACGTGCGAGCGGCCGACGGCGGCGCCCATGTGTCGGAGAAGGCCATCTTTCTCGTTCCGCGCTGAAGTTCCAGGAGACAACCCATGAATGCCCTTGCATCGAAGACCCCCGCCGAACCGGCCGAACCGTGGTGGAAGTTTCCGTACGTGTGGATGGTGATCGCCGGCCCGGCGATCGTCGTGGTGGCCGGCTTCGCCACGCTGTGGATTGCCATCCGCACGCCCGACCCGGTGGTGTCGGAGGACTATTACCGCCAGGGCCTCGAGATCAACAAGACGCTGGCCGACAAGAAGCTGCTGCCCGCGCAGACCGGCCGCAAC
>CALRYR010000291.1:0-5957 GCA_943372425.1 Variovorax sp. YR752
CGGCGGCCGTACGGGGAGAGCGGATGCCGGGCGGTCACTCGCCCGGCGGATGGAGTCGTGTCGCAGCCGGAAGTTCGCAGCCGCGGCGCTCCGGCCGGGCCGACGCGCATGACGCCGCGTGCCTGGACGCTGGTGAGTCTAGCGGAGCGGATTCGCAGTCTCATTCAATGTCCGTCCGACCGCTTCGGCCAGCTCGCGGCCATAGGCCTCCCACGGCCGGCGGCGCGCGGTTTCCATCGCCTCGCGGCCGGCCATGGCGATCTGCTCGGGTCGTTGCAGAAGGTCTTCGATGCACGACTGCAGCGCCGCCGTGTTGCCGGCCTCGACCAGCCATCCGTTCCGGCCGTGCTCGATGAGGTCGGGCCCGGCGGTGCGGTCGGTGGTGATCACCGGCGTGCCCTGCGACATGGCCTCGGTGATGACCAGCCCGAAGCCCTCGAACAGCGACGGGAACACGAACACGTCGTGCTCGCGCATGAGCTTCAGGACGGCGTCGTGCGGCAGGCTGGGAATCCAGCGGTGTGCGGCCAGGGCGGCATCCAGGGCGGCGTTGTTCTCGACGGCCTTGCTGCCCACGACGGTGAGCTCGACGCGAGGGCCGAGGGCGCGCACGGCGGCAAACAGGTCGGCGATGCCCTTGCGCTGCGACAGTCCGCCCACGAACAGCAGCTTGAGCGGGCGGCCCGCGATGGCGTCGTAGCGCCGGACCTCGCCGACCGCGGGGAACCCGTAGGGAATGACGTCGACGGGCGCGAGCTGGCCGGGGAAGTCGACCAGCGTCTGGCGCGTGAAGCTGCTGGCCACGAAGATCCGGTCGGCCAGCCGCAGCTCTTCGTCCTTGCGCGCGAGCTTGTCGTCGGAATCGAGAAACCCGGTGAGCGTGGACTGCCATTCGGGCCAGCGGGTCTGCTCCGCCTCGAGCAGCCGGCGCGCGGCGCGCCAGTAGCCGATGGGCAGGTCGTACAGGCAGGCGATGCCCAGCGGGCGTGCCACGCGAAAGGAGGCCAGCGCGCCATCTTCGTAGGCATACACGCCGGCGCGCCCGGCCGTGGCGGCATCGGCCTTCCGCAGGCTGCGTGCAATATGCCGGTCGAGGCTCTGGTAGACGGCATCGACGCTGAAGGCGCCGCGTTCGTGCGTCGTCAGGCGGCGAAGGCCGGCCCGCGCCGCGAGCAGTCGCCCGGCCTCTCGCCAAGGCCACATGGCGGACACGTTCTTCAGCGCCGGGTCGAAGCGTCGGCGGCGAAGTTCACCCAGGCCCGGCAAGCCCGAGAGCGTGTCCAGCCAGTCGCCGGGGAAGGCCGCGATCGACGTCTGGAACGACGTGAGGTGGCCCGCCCGCAGGAGCCCGAGCGCCGCCGCGCGTGCGTTGGCGTTGCCGGTGGGATGTGAAAGTACCAGCATCTCAATCTCGACGGGCGACCGTCATGAGGCGGTCTCCTGCTCGCCGAGCAGTTGGGCGTCCACGCCGTCGCACAGGCAGTGCAGCGCGAGCAGGTGGACTTCGTGGATGCGCAACGCACGTTCGTGCGGCACGGACACCTGGACATCGGTCTCGCGCAGCGCGCGCCCGATCGCGCCGCCATTGGCGCCGAGCAGGGCCACCACCGTCATGTCGCGTGCGTGGGCGGCTTCGACGGCGGCCAGCACCGCGGCGGACTGGCCGCTCGCGCTCAGTGCCAGCAGCACGTCGCCGGCCTGGCCGAGCGCGCGCACCTGGCGCGCGAAGCGGTCGCCATCGCTGGCGTCGGCGGTGTCGGCCGCCGGGTCGGTGGGGTCGCCGGGCAGGGCGATGGCGGCGAGCTCGGGCCGGTCGCGTTCGAAGCGGCCGACGAACTGCGCCGCGAACTGGGCTGCCAGCAGGCCGGACACGCCGGCCCCGCAGGCCAGGATCTTGCCGCCGCTGGTCACGCAGGCCAGCAGCGCCTGCATGGCCTGTCCGATGGGTTTGCTGAGCACCGGGCCTGCCTGGTATTTGAGGTCGGCGCTGTCGATGAAGTGCTGCTGGATCCGTTGCTCGAGCATGGGCGGCGATGATAACTGGGGGTCGTGAAACAAAAGGTGTGATGCGGTGGAGCGTGCAGGGTCTCAGCCGGTTCCCGCATCGAAGGCGGCGACCAGCCATTGGATGCCCTCGGGCTCGACCAGCACCACGTCGAAGCGGCAGGGTGGCGGCGTGCGAAGCCGCATCAGGTAGTGCCGCGCCGCGAACACGATGCGGCGCTGCTTCACGCCGGTGATGCTGCCGGCTGCGCCGCCGTGCGTGCGGCTCGCGCGCTGGCGCACCTCCACGAACACCAGCGTGCCGTCGCGCGGGTCGCGCACGATCAGGTCGATCTCGCCGCCGCCGCGGCCGGGCGTTCGATAATTGCGCGCGACCAGGCGCAGTCCGGCCTTCTGCAGATGCGCCAGCGCGGCGTCTTCCGCCGCGTCGCCGCGCTGCTTGGTCGTGGTGCTCCCTGTCGTCTTGTCGTTGTTCTGGAGAAGTCCCATTGAATGCTCTCGCCCCCGCCACTTTCGGCGCCGCCCTGTCGGCCGCGCGCGATGCCGCGGGTGCCCAGCATTATCCGCAGGGCACGCTCTACGTCGTCGCCACGCCGATCGGCAACCTGGCCGACATCACGCTGCGCGCCCTGCACGTGTTGGAGATCGTCGATGTTGTCGCCTGCGAGGACACGCGCCACACGCAGGGCATGCTGCGGGCCTATGGCATCGACCGCCCCGGCGCGCAGCTGCTGGCCGTACACCAGCACAACGAAGCCGAGGCCGCGCAGACGGTCGCCGCGCGCCTCGCACAAGGTGAGCGCATCGCGTACGTCAGCGACGCCGGCACGCCTGGTGTGAGCGACCCCGGCGCGCGGCTGGCCGCCGCAGTGCGCGCGGCCGGCCACCGCGTGCTGCCGCTGCCCGGGGCCAGCAGCGTCATCACATTGATTGCTGCAGCCGGCCTGGTGGCCGAGGGCGGCGACGAGCGCAGCGCCTTCGTCTTCGCCGGCTTCCTGCCGAGCAAGGCCGGCGAGCGCGATGCGGCGGTGCAGGCGCTCGCGCACGAGCCGCGCAGCGTCGTGCTGCTGGAAGCACCGCACCGCATCGAGGCCCTGGCCCGCGCGCTGGCCGTGCTGGGCGAGCGCCGCGTCACCATCGGCCGCGAGCTCACCAAGCAGTTCGAGGAGATCGCCACCGTCGCCGCCAGCGCGCTGCCCGACTGGTTCGCCGCCGGCCGCGACCGCACGCGCGGCGAATTCGCCCTGGTGCTGCACCCGGTGGCCGTGGCCGCCGACGATGGCGCCGAGGCCGAGCGCGTGCTGCGCCTGCTGCTGGCCGAACTCCCGCTCAAGGGCGCGGTCAAGCTGGCCGCCGAGATCACCGGCGCGCCGAAGAACGCGCTGTACGACACGGCACTGCGTTTGCGGGACGGCGGCGACTGAGCGTCAAACATGGGTACAAGTCTTGCTTGCTCGCAGCAAGGCCTTGCCGATGCCACGACGACCCACGCCCTTGTCATTGAATCTCCTGACGCGATGACGGATCCGAACGCGACCTCGCGGTTGTGCGTGCATGCGCGCGACCCGCAAGAGCAGGCCTCCAGCTTCGGGCTGCTGCACCAGTCCTACGAGCAGCTGTCCACGGGCGCCTTCTCGGGCAGCTTCTTCGCGATCAGCGCGAACGACATCACCGTCTTCCGGGAAGCGCTCGACCAGAGCGTGTTCCAGACGGGGGTGTCCGACACCGAGCACATCACCATCGCCGCCGCCTGTGAGTTGTCGGAGCGGGCGT
This sequence comes from Variovorax sp. YR752, assembly GCA_943372425.1. GTDB lineage: Bacteria > Pseudomonadota > Gammaproteobacteria > Burkholderiales > Burkholderiaceae_C > Variovorax. Next base: position 3,778 of record CALRYR010000291.1, read on the forward strand.
ACTGGAACGGGCGGTACATCGACAAGGATTCGGTCGTGGCGTTCACGCCGGGCCGGGAGTTCGAACTGCGCACGCCGACGCATTCGGTCTGCGTCGGCATTTCGCTGGCGCCGTCGGTTCTGCAATCGCTCTCGCCCGAGCGCCCGCCCGAGTACTGGCAGAAGCTCTTCACGAACCACGACTGCTGGTCGGAGACCGGGCGCCTGAAGTTCGACCTGCAGGCGCGCATCACGCAATTGCTGCAGCAGGCCGGAGCGGCCGACGCCCCGGACGATTGCGCGGCCGATCTGCTCGACCTGCGCGAGCTCGCCATCGACTACCTGTGCAGCGTGGTCGAGCGCGGCCAGGCCGGCGGCCAGAAGTTGCGGATCGACAGCTACCCGCGCATCGCCAGGCGCGCCCGCGTCGCGATGCTCGAGCGGCTGGGCGAGCCGCTGTCGGTCACCGACCTGTGCAACGAGCTGGGCTGCTCCCGGCGGTCGCTGCAGTACGCCTTCGAAAGCATCTACGACCTGGGGCCGGTCGCCTATCTGCGCACCTTGCGGCTGGCGGCGGCGCGCCGGCAGCTCACGTCCGGAAAGCCGGGCATCACGGTGCAGGAGGTGGCGGCCGCCGTCGGCTTCGGCCACCTGCCGCGGTTCGCGCAGGAATACGCCCGGATGTTCGGCGAGCGTCCTTCCGAATCGCTCGCGGCGCACCGCCTCCACCGCCTCAGCTAGAACAGGTACAGCGCGCGCAGGTTGAGACGCGCTGCCTCGCGCAGGCCGTTGCGCACGTGCACATCGCGCGCCACCGTGGCCATCAGCTGCAGCTGGGACGAGACGAAGGTGCTGGCGGTGAGCTTGATGGCCGTGGTGCCGGTGCGGTCGTCGAGCGATGCGCCATCGACGCGGCTTTCCGCGCCCCATGCATGCGTCACGCCGATGGCGGTCGACCAGGACGCCGTGGGTTCGTAGCGCAGGTACAGCTGTCCGGAGTACAAGGGGCGCTGCTCGAGGGTGGTGTCGGATGCGGAACTGCAGGCCGCGGCGCATTCGGTGTTCTTTCCGTAGAACGTCACGTCGCCAATGGCATCCATCCGCCATTGTTTGGCCAGCGGGCGCGTATAGGCGGCCTGCAGCGCGAATTTCCAGCGGTTCTCGCCGAGATTCAATGCCTTGTTCGAATCGTAAGAGCCCGTCGGCAAATAAAGATAGGGCGTCACGCCGAATACTTCACCCGCTGCCGGATCGATCTTGTATTTGACCGCGGTGGCCAGAATCAGGTCGCCGACGCCCGATGCACTGTCGAGTGCGCTCAAATCGCGAGACGGCTTCAAATGCCCGAAAGGAAGGAGCACCTGCGGGTCGACCGTCCAGCGATCGTCGATGCGCACCACGTGCAGATAGCGGGCGATGCCCACTTCGCTGTCCAGGCGCGGCGATGCGGACGACTTGTCGCCATTCACATACGACGCATTGCGCCGGGCGTATTGACCGTAGACGACGAAGGCGTTCGCGCCGTCGGGCAGGGCGGTGTAGTCGCCGCCCTCGACATCGATGGCCGAAGCCGTGAGCGGACTGAGGGAGAGGCCCGCCGCCAATGCAAAGGCGGCAGCGGAAGAACCGAAAAAGAAATGGTGGGTTTTTGATTTCAATTGATTTCTCCTGACGCCCGGAATTGGGCGTGGGAGAAATTCTGTTTTTTCCAGGGATCGTGCGTTATCCGATTTCAGCAATTTGCGGGCTTGCTGCCCAAATAGACGAAGCAGGCCAGCAATTCGCCGTCGCCGCAAACGACCGAGCGCACCGCCGGGTGATGAATACGGGCACCGCTGAGCGCCTTTCCTGCATAGCCGAGGGCATTCGCCGCGGCCAGCAGCGCACCCAGCGAGGCGCCCACGCTCATCCATTGCTCGTGCGGCGGCACCTCCGGGTCATCGGTCGCGATGCGCGCCACCAGGCTCAGCAGGCAGGGCCCGTTGAGCGCCTTGGTGCGCTCGTGTTCGCGCACTTCCGCGTCCAGCAGGTCGGGCGATGCCAGCCCGCGCACCGAGGCGGCATAGACGAGGAAGGCATCGGCGTAGCGCTCCCGTTGCGCGGTGTCGGCGACGACGATCCGGCAGGGGCGCTTGCGGCCGTGGTCGGACACGTTGACTGCGGCCTGCAGCAGCGAGGCGAGTTCCGACGTGTCCGGGCCGG
>CALRYR010000292.1:0-5936 GCA_943372425.1 Variovorax sp. YR752
CTGGCTGCGCAAGACGCTGGAGCGTGAGTTCTCCGCCGAGGAAAAGGCCAAGATCGAGAAGATGGGTTGGGACGAGCTCATGGAGACGCTCAAGAAGCGCTTTGAGGAGCAGAAGGAGCGGCACGAGGGCGGCAACAAGTGGATCGGCACCGGCGGCACCTCGCCCTTCGGTCACGGCGGCTACAACCCGCAAGGCGTGCGCATCGGCGGGGCCGGCAAGAACAAGAGCGCGGTCAAGGTGTGGGACCAGCGTGCCTACAAGGACTACGACGACGGGCAGGAGCTCGGCACGCGCAACATCAAGGTCGCGCTGCGCCGGCTGCGCAAGTTCGCGCGCGAAGGCCACGTCGAAGAGCTGGACCTCGACGAGACCATCAGCAAGACGGCCGCCAATGCCGGCTACCTCGACATCAAGATGCGGCCCGAGCGCCACAACAACGTCAAGGTGCTGCTGCTGATGGACGTGGGCGGCACGATGGACGAGCACATCCAGCGCGTAGAAGAACTCTTCTCGGCCGTCAAGACCGAGTTCAAGCACCTCGAGTTCTATTACTTCCACAACTGCGTCTACGACTTCATGTGGAAGAACAACAAGCGCCGCTTCTCCGAGAAGTTCGCGACCTGGGACATCCTGCGCAAGTACAACAAGGACTACAAGCTCATCTTCGTCGGCGACGCGACCATGAGCCCGTACGAGATCCTGCAGCCGGGCGGCAGCGTCGAATACAACAACGAGGAAGCCGGTGCCGAATGGCTGCAGCGCCTGACGCACACCTTCCCGAAGTTCGCCTGGATCAACCCCGAGCCGCAAGGCGTCTGGCAGTACCGCCAGAGCATTGCGGTCATCCAGCAGATGATGTCCAACCGCATGTATCCGCTGACCCTCAAGGGGCTGGAAGAAGCGATGCGGATGCTGTCCAAGTAAGCCGCAGATCCTGGCGCGTTTCGCGAAGTAGCTCACGCAGCATCGCGCGCAAGATGCGCCAATGTCCGACGCGCGGCCCGCTGGAACCTGCAGGAACTGCTGTCAGAATGCAGCGATGTTCAGGGTGGCTTCCCGTCAAACGCCGGCATCATGGCCGGCGTTGCTTTTTGCAATCGTCCTTCTTCTGCAGGGATGCAGCCTGCTGCCGAAGAAGGATTCTGAGGCGGACGACGGCAAGCAGACCGTGTCGGCCGACGAAAAGGCGTCGGCCGACGCCTTCACGCTGGAGGTGCGCGGCCCCGACGATGTGCGCGACTACCTCAAGCTGCACCTCGAGATCCAGCGCTACAGCAAGATTGCCGACCTCGGCGCGACCGAGCTGTCGCGGCTCATGGTCGCGGCCGAGGCCAATGCGCGCGAGCTGCTCGGCACGCTCGGCTACTTCACGCCCACGCTCACGCTCGAACTGAACGAAACGCCTGGCGGCAAGGCGCCGCGCCAGGTCGTCGTGACCGTCGACCCCGGCCCGCCGACCCGGATCGGCGCCGTGGACATCGGCTTCCGTGGTGCCATCGCGAACGACCCCACCGCCGCGGCCCAGCGCGAGGCGATCCGTTCGGCCTGGACGTTGCGCACCGGCCAGCTCTTCACGCAGCAGGCCTGGGACAACGCCAAGACCGTCGGCCTGCGCAGCCTGACGGCCAAGCGCTATGCCACCGGCAGCGTGGCCACCAGCCGGGCCGAGATCGACGCCGACAAGGGCGAGGCGAAGCTGGGCGTCAGCTACGACTCGGGCGCGGCCTACCGCTTCGGCCCGCTCGATGTGCGCGGCGTGCAGCGCTACAGCGCCGACGGCACGCGCCGCATCGCCCGCATCCCGACAGGTTCCGACTACGACCAGCAGAAGCTGCTCGACGCGCAACAGCGCCTGGCAAGCAGCGGCTACTTCGACTCGGTCTTCCTCACGCTCGACACCGAAGGCACCGACCCACAGGCCGCGCCCGTGATCGCGCAGGTGCGCGAGGCGCCGCTGCAGAAGGTGGTGGCGGGCGTGGGCTTCACCACCGACGGCGGCCCGCGCGTGTCGCTGGACCATGTGCACAACCAGATGCCGCTGCTGGGCTGGCGGGCGGTGTCGAAGCTGTCGATCGACCAGAAGACCCAGTCGCTGGGCACCGACTGGAACGGCATCCCCGACGACACCGGCTGGCGCTGGTTCGGCTCGGGCCTGCTCAAGCGCGAGACCTCCGGCACCTACGACACCGACAGCGGCCGTATCCGTGCGGGCCGCGGCCGGACCGGCGACCGCATCGAACGCAGCCTGTTCGCCCAGTACGACTACGCGACCAACCGCGGCGACGGGGCCCCGCCCTCCGCGTCGGCCATCAGCGCCAACTGGGGCTGGACCGGCCGCTACTTCGACGACGCGGCCTCGCCCTCGCGCGGGCAGGGCCTGTCGATCGAGCTCGGCCTCGGGCAGACGCTGCTCGGCGAGCGCGCGCCTTTCATCCGCAGCTATGTCCGCTGGCTCGGCATCCTGCCGTTGGGCACGGTGCAGGGCACCGACGGCGGCGCCGCACGCAGCAGCCGCCTGCAGTTCCGCGCCGAAAGCGGTGCCGTCATCGCGCGCGACAACGCGCAGATCCCGACCACGCTGCTGTTCCTGACCGGCGGCGACACCACGGTGCGCGGGTACAGCTACCGGCAGATCGGCACCGAGCGCAGCGACGGCGCCATCGTCGCCGGCCGCTACCTGGGCGTGGGCAGTGTCGAATGGCAGCGGCCGATCGTCTGGAACGGCAAGCTCAGCGAATTCGAGAGCGCCGTCTTCGTCGATGCCGGCTCGGTGGCCGACAAGTTCGGCGAGTTGAAGGCCAAGGTCGGCACCGGCGTGGGCGTGCGCTGGCGCAGCCCCGTCGGGCCGGTGCAGGCCGACGTCGCCTATGGCGTCGACACGAAGAAGTTCAGGCTGCATTTGCGGCTGGGCTTCAGCTTCTAGGCCCGCGCGTGGAAACGACCGAGACACCTGCCCACCCGCCCGTGCGACAGCGGTCGCGCGCGCGCCGCGTGCTGCGCGGCTTGGCGTGGACTTTCGCGACGCTGATCGTCCTGCTGATCGCAATCGGCGCCGGCGCCTGGTGGTGGCTGGGCTCCGATCAATCGCTCGCCTACGCGATCACGAAAGCCGCGCGCTACATGCCCGCCGGCCAGACGCTGCAGAGCCGCGACGTGAGCGGCTCGCTGCGCACCGGGGGACGCATCGGCTACCTGCAATGGCAGAGCCCCACGCTGTCGGTCGAGGTGCACGATGCCGCAATCGGCTGGACGCTCAGGCCGCTGTTCCAGCGCAAGGTGCAGCTGGGCGAGGTGGTCGCCAAGGACGTGCTCATCGAACGTCGCGGCCCCGCACCCGAAACCAGCGAGCCGCTGCAGCCGCTCGAGCAGATCGTGCTGCCGGTGGATGTCGACCTGCCCTTCCGCATCGGCATCGTGCGCTGGGCCGGGCCGCCGGTGGTCGAGGCGAAGAACCTCGCCGGCCACTACATCTACACGCAACGCCAACACACGCTGAACGTCGACGGCGTCGACCTGGCCGATGGCCACTACAGCGCGCGCGTTGGGCTGCAGGGCGACGCGCCGATGGCGCTCGACCTGGCACTCGACGGCCGCGTGCGCGCGCCGCTGGCCGAAGGCCGCAGCATCGACGTGCTGGCCACCGCGACAGCCAAGGGCACGCTCGCCGGCGCCGACGCCCGCCTGGCCATCGCCGCCGACCTGAAGCCCGCCGAGCAGGACACCGCCGCGCCGATGCAGGCACAAGTGCAGGCCAACATCGCGCCATGGCTGACGCAGCCGGTGATCGACGCCAACGCCGACCTGCGCAATGTCGACCTCGCGCGCCTCTGGCCCACCGCCCCGGCCACGCTGCTGAGCGGCCAGGTGCTGGCCGGCCCCGGCGCGGCCGGCAGCGGCGTGCAATGGCAGGCCAGCGCCGACATCCGCAATGCCCTGCCCGGCCCATGGGACCAGGGCAAGCTGCCGGTCGAGCGCATCGAGGCCCGCACCACCTTCGACGGCACCACCTGGACCGTACCCAGCGCCACCGTGCGCGCCGGCGGCGGCCGCATCGATGCCGAAGGCGACTGGAGCCCTGCCCCCATGCCCTGGGCCGTGCGCGCCACCGTGCGCAACGTGCAACCGGGCGCACTGCACACGCAGCTGGCCGGCGCACCGGTCGGCGGCAAGGCCGAAGTCGAACAGCGCGACGACGCGCTGGTGTTTGACGTCGCACTGCAGGCGCAGGGCACCGCGGGCAGCGCCGCGCTGCAAGGCATGCGGCTCGACCGCGTCGTCGCGCAGGGCCAGTGGAAAGACCAGATACTCGACCTCCGCACGCTGCGCATCGAGGCGGCGCAGGCCAGCGTCGCCGGCACGCTGCAGGCCCGCATCGCCGAACGCGCCGCCAGCGGCGACCTGAAGCTGGTGCTGCCCGGCGGCAACGCGCAGGTCAACGGACGCATCGCGCCGGCGCAGGGCCGTGGCCAGATCAACGCACAGATCGACAACGCCGCCACGCTGCAGCGCTGGGTCGAAACGCTGCCCGGCCTGGGCGAGGTCTTCGCCGGTGCCAGCGCCGAGGGCAATGCGCGCCTCGACGCCCGCTGGGACGGCGGCTGGGAGGCCGTGCAGCGCCGGCTGCAGAACGCGACCACGCCCGCGCCGCGCGGCACCATCGAACCCACCGTGCAGGCCACGCTGACCGTGCCGCGGCTCGACCTGCGCTTGCCCGCTGCTGCAGTGCCCGCCGGCAGCGTGCCGCCCCCGCCGGCGCTCCCCGTGCAGTTGCGCGGCCTGCGCGCCGAGCTGTCCGGCAGCCTGGCGCAGGCCACGCTGGCGCTGCAGGGCGAGGCGACCCGCGGCACGCAGAAGATGACGCTCGACACCCGCGCCAGCGGTGCGCTCGAGGGCGCAGGACGTTGGCGCGCGGCGCTGGCCAGCCTGCGTGTGCAGGCGCAGGACAGCACCCGCCCCGGCCCCTGGACCGTGGCGCTGAGCGCACCACTCAACGCCAATGTGCGCAGCACCGCCGGCGGCCTCGAAGTCGACACCTCCGCCGGCGGCGCCACGCTGCAAGGGCCGGTGCCGGGCACCGTTCGCATCGACTGGGAGCCGGTGCGCTTCCGCCAGACCGGCGCCACCGGGCAACGTGCCTTCCGCCTGCAGTCGAAGGGCCGCATGCAGGGCCTGCCGATGGCCTGGGCCGAGGCCATGGACAGCAACAGCTCGCTCGCCAGCATGGGCGTGACCGGCGACCTGATCTTCGACGGCGACTGGGACATCGAGGCCGGCGACGCCCTGCGCGCCGACCTGCGCCTGGCGCGCCGCAGCGGCGACATCCGCGTGCAGGCCGGCGAGGCCGCGCTCGTCACCCGCATCGAAAGCCGTGGCACCGGCGCCAAGAGCGAGATCAAGATGGTCAGCGGCACCGGCAACGTCGAAGGGCCGAGCACGCCCGCCGGCCTGCGCCAGGCCGAGCTGCGCATCGAGGCGCGTGGCGAATCGGTGCGGGCCAAGCTGGTGTGGGACAGCATGCGCGCCGGCAACATCGACGCCACCCTCGGCACCCGCGTGCTGCAGCGAGACGGCGGCTGGCAGTGGCCGGCCGATGCGCCGCTGTCCGGCGCGGTCAAGGCGCGCATGCCAAGCCTGGGCGTCTGGTCGATGCTGGCGCCGCCGGGCTGGCGCATCGCCGGCACGCTCGACGCCGACGCCACGCTGTCGGGCAACCGCACCGAACCGCGCTGGAACGGCACGCTGGCGGCTGACCAGCTCGCCCTGCGCGCGCTGGTCGAAGGGCTCGACCTGCGCGACGGCCGGCTGCGCGCCACGCTGTCGGGCACGCGGGTCGACATCACCGAATTCACGCTCAAGGGCGGCCGCGGCAGCAGCGCGCGCATCGCCGGCCAGAGCGGCAACGTCAGCACCACCGCCAGCGAAGCGGCGCGCGACG
>CALRYR010000293.1:0-5932 GCA_943372425.1 Variovorax sp. YR752
GAACGCGCACGCGGTCCGCAAGATGCTGCAGATGGCCGCCGGCCCCGGCGGCACCGGCCAGCTCGCGCAGACCGTGGGTTACTCGGTGGGCGGCAAATCCGGCACGGCGCACAAACAGGTCGGCAAGGGCTACGCGAGCAACAAGTACCGCGCCTGGTTCACCGGCATGGCGCCGATCGAGAAGCCACGCATCATCGTCGGCGTGATGATCGACGAGCCGAGCGACGGCCAGTACTTCGGCGGCCTGGCCGCTGCGCCGGTCTTCAGCGAAGTCGTGCAGCAGACGCTGCGCATGATGAACGTGGCGCCCGACCTTGCCGTCAAGCCGCTGGTCATCACCCAGGGCGTGGACGAGAGTTTCTGATGGTCGACCAACACTTCTCCTCCCCGAACGAAGCCGCCTGGTGGTTGCGCTCCTGCGTGGGCGGCGACCTGCACGCCGACAGCCGGCAGGTCGGCGACGGCGACGGTTTCATCGCCTGGCCCGGTGCCGCGACCGACGGCCGCGCCCATGTGGCATCGGCACTGGCGCAAGGCGCCTCGGTGTGCCTGGTCGAGCGCGAGGGCGTCGAGGCCTTCGGCTTCGACGAACACCAGCCGATCGCGAGTTTCGCCGGCCTGAAGGCCGCGACCGGGCCGATCGCCGCGTCGTTCTACGGCCAGCCGTCGAGCCAGATCCCGCTGATCGCCGTGACCGGCACCAACGGCAAGACGTCGACCGCCTGGTGGCTGGCCGAGGCGCTGTCGAAGCGTCCGGGCACCGGCCCGTGCGCACTGATTGGCACGCTCGGCATCGGCACGCCGCCCGAACTGCGCTACACGGGCCTCACCACGCCCGACCCCGTGATGCTGCAGCGCGAACTGCGCAGCTTCGTCCGTCAGGGCTTCAGCGCTTGCGCCATCGAGGCCTCGTCGATCGGCATCGCCGAGCGCCGGCTCGACGGCTGCGAGATCCGCGTCGCGGTCTTCACCAACTTCACGCAGGACCATCTCGACTACCACGGCAGCATGGATGCCTACTGGGAAGCGAAGGCTGAGCTGTTCCGCTGGCCCGGCCTGGCCGCGGCGGTGGTCAACATCGACGACCTGCACGGCGCCACGCTGGTCGCGAACCTGATCGACAGCGGCACCGGCGCGCTCGACATCTGGACCGTGTCGGCCGGCGGCGGTGCCGCGCGCCTGATGGCGCAGGACATCCGCTACGACGCCGAGGGCCTGCGCTTCGATGTGGTCGAGCAGGGCACCGGCACGCAGACGCTGTCGACCCGGCTCATCGGCCAGTACAACGTGGCCAACCTGCTTGGCGTGATCGGTGCACTGCGCGCCCTCGGCATGACCTTGGCCGAGGCGGTCGATGCCTGCCGCGACCTGCAGAGCGTGCCGGGCCGCATGGAGCGCGTCGCGCTGCCGGGCCAGCCGCTGGCCGTGGTCGACTACGCCCACACGCCGGACGCGCTCGACAAGGCGCTGGTCGGCCTGCGCCCGCTGGCCGCGCAGCGCGGCGGTGCGCTGTGGTGCGTGTTCGGCTGTGGCGGCGACCGCGATGCGACCAAGCGCCCGCTCATGGCAGCCGTCGCCGAGACGCAGGCCGACCGCGTGGTGATCACCAGCGACAACCCGCGCAGCGAAAAGCCGGCCGCGATCATCGGTCAGATCCTCCTCGGCCTGTCGGCCCCCGATGCCGCGCAAGTCGAACCCGACCGCGCACGCGCCATCGCCGAGACGCTGGCCCAGGCGGCACCCGCCGATGTGGTGCTGATCGCCGGCAAGGGCCACGAGGCGTGGCAGGAAGCCGACGGCGTGCGCACCGAATTTTCAGACCGCATCCACGCGCTCGGCGCGTTGCAACGCAGGAGCCCCCAATGAGCACGCCCGTCCCCATGATGACCCTCGGCCAGGCGCTCGCCTGGGTGCCGGGCGCGCGTCTGGTCGGCGATGCCGAAACACCGCTCGTGCGGGTGCACACGGACACGCGCAGCCTGCAGGCGGGCGACCTGTTCGTGGCGCTGCGTGGCGAGCGTTTCGATGCCAACGACTTTCTGGCCGACGCGCGCGCGAAGGGCGCGGTGGCGGCCATCGCGCACGGTGGACTCGCCGCGGCGGGCCTGCCGGGCCTCGAAGTGCCCGACACGCTGGCGGCGCTGGGTGCGCTGGCCGCGGGCTGGCGTTCGCAGTTCGACCTGCCGCTGGTGGCCGTCACCGGCAGCAATGGCAAGACCACGGTCACGCAGATGATTGCGGCGATCCTCCACGCCGCGTGGGGCGACCGATCGCTGGCGACCGTCGGCAACTTCAACAACGAGATCGGCCTGCCGCTGACGCTGCTGCGGTTGCGCGCGCACCATCAACTGGCGGTGGTCGAACTCGGCATGAACCACCCGGGCGAGATCGGCCGGCTGGCCGCCATCGCGCGACCGACCATCGCACTGGTCAACAATGCACAGCGCGAGCACCAGGAATTCATGGCGACGGTCGAGGCGGTGGCCCGCGAGAACGGCAGCGTCTTCGCCGCCTTGCCGGAAACCGGCACGGCCGTGTTCCCGTTCGCCGATGCCTTCACGCCGCTGTGGAACGAGATCGCGCACGAAGGCGCGACCCGCCGATGCCTCAGCTTCGGCGACCACCCCGACGCCGACATCGCGCTGGCGCGCGCCGAGTGGCGTGGCGGTGCCTGGTCGATCGAGGTGCGCACGCCGCTCGGCCCGCTGCAGACCACGCTCGCCATCGCGGGCCATCACAACGTGATCAACGCGCTGGCGGCGGTCGCCTGCGCACTGTCGAGCGGCGTGTCGATCGAGAAGATCGCCGAGGGGCTGGCGGCTTTCGAGCCGGTCAAGGGCCGCTCGAAGGCGAGCGCCATCGCGCTGCCCGCAGGCCGCACGCTGACGCTGGTCGACGACACCTACAACGCGAACCCGGATTCGGTGCGCGCCGCCATCGACGTGCTCGCCGCCTTGCCCGGCCCGCGCCTGCTGGTGCTGGGCGACATGGGCGAAGTCGGCAACCAGGCCGAGGGCTTCCACGCCGAGGTGGGCGAATGGGCGCGCGACCGCGGGGTCGAGATGCTCTTCGCGCTCGGCGACGAGTCGGTGCACAGCGTGGCCGCCTTCGCCGACCAGCGCGTGCGCCGCCAGGGGCGCCACTTCACCGAGGTCGAGGCGCTCAACGCGGCGGTGCTCGAACAACTGCCCACGCTCGCCAGCGTGCTGGTCAAGGGCTCGCGCTTCATGCGGATGGAGCGGGTGGTGCAGGCCATCGCCGCGGCCACATCCGCCACGGACAACCATAACGACAAGGAGGCCGGTCATGCTGCATGAACCGCGCACAACCGCATGCTGATGAGTCTGGCCCAGTGGCTGCAGACGCTCTCGCCCGAGTTCGGGTTTTTGCGCGTCTTCCAGTACCTCACCTTCCGTGCGCTGATGGCCGCGACCACGGCGCTGCTGATCGGTCTGGCGATCGGCCCGTACGCCATTCGTCGACTGACCGCGCTCAAGATCGGCCAGCCAGTGCGCGGCTACGGCATGGAAACGCACCTGACCAAGAGCGGCACGCCCACCATGGGCGGCGTGCTCGTGCTGTTCTCCATCGCCTTCGCCACCGTGCTGTGGTTCGACCTGAGCAACCGCTTCGTGTGGATCGTGCTGTGGGTGACGCTGGGCTTCGGCGCCATCGGCTGGGTCGACGACTGGCGCAAGGTGGTGCACAAGGATCCGGAAGGCATGCGCTCGCGCGAGAAGTACTTCTGGCAATCGGTGGTCGGCCTGCTGGCCGGCTTCTACCTGCTGTTCAGCATCTCCGAGAGCTCCAACTGGCGCGTGCTGCAACTCTTCTACGCCTGGGTGCAATCCGGCTTCGCGCTCGACTTTCCGCCCAAGATCAACCTGCTGGTGCCCTTCTTCAAGGAAATCAGCTATCCGCTCGGCGGCATCGGCTTCGTCATCCTGACCTACCTGGTGATCGTGGGGGCGAGCAATGCCGTGAACCTCACTGATGGCCTCGACGGCCTGGCGATCATGCCGGTGGTGATGGTCGGCTCGGCGCTGGGCGTGTTCGCCTACGTGACCGGCAGCTCGGTGTATTCGAGGTATCTGCTGTTCCCCCACATCCCCGGTTCGGGCGAACTGCTGGTGTTCTGCTCGGCCATGGCCGGTGCGGGCCTGGCCTTCCTCTGGTTCAACACGCACCCGGCGCAGGTCTTCATGGGCGACGTCGGTGCCCTGGCGCTGGGCGGCGCGCTCGGCACCATCGCGGTCATCGTGCGGCAGGAGATCGTGTTCTTCGTGATGGGCGGCATCTTCGTGGTCGAGGCGATCTCGGTGATGGCGCAGGTGATGTACTTCAAGTACACCAAGAAGCGCTTCGGCGAAGGCCGGCGCATCCTCAAGATGGCACCGCTGCACCACCACTTCGAGAAGAGCGGCTGGCGCGAGACGCAGGTCGTCGTGCGCTTCTGGATCATCACGATGCTGCTGTGCCTCGTGGGTCTTTCCACATTGAAGCTTCGTTGACCCGATGAAGCACCTGCACGACCTCCCCGTCCTCGTCCTCGGCCTCGGTGCGTCCGGCCTGGCGATGGCGCGCTGGTGCGCGCGGCACGGTGCGCAGGTGACGGTGGCCGACACGCGCGACACGCCGCCCGCGCTGGCGACGCTGCAGGCCGAGTGGCCCGCGGTGCGCTTCGTCGGCGGGCCGCTCACGGCCGCGCTGATCGAAGGCACGCCCATTCGCGCGGTGTACCGCTCGCCGGGCCTGGCGCCCGCGACGATCGCGCCGGTGGTCGATGCAGCACGGGCCATTGGTCTGACGGTGGGTGGCGAGCTCGACCTGTTCGCGCAGGCGCTGCGCGATCTGCGCACGGTGGATCTGCCGGCCGAGCCGGCGGTGGAGGCCGAAGCGGCGCCCATCGTCGAGGACGTTGCGCCCGAGGTCGCGCCCGAACCCGAAGCGCCGACGCAAGCCGAGATCGCCATGGCCGAGCAGCCGCCGGTGGAGGTCGATGAGGTGCCGGCAGCGCCGGAAGCCGAGGCACCGCCGACCGCCGAATCGGCCCCGGCAGCCGACGCGCCGCCCTCGGTCGCCGTCAAGTCATCTGTCCACACGGCAGCCCGTGAAGCGGCTGAATTTGTCGCGCGAATCGCCGAGTTGTCGGTCGCCCCACCCGCGGTCACGCCCGAGGACGAGGCCCCGCTGCCCATCGTCGCGCCTGAGTCCCCGGCCCCGAAGGGCTACACGCCGGCGGTGCTCGCCATCACCGGCACCAACGGCAAGACCACCGTCACCGCGCTGACCGGCCTGCTGGTCGAACGCGCCGGCAAGACCGTGGCGGTGGCCGGCAACATCGGCCCGACGCTGCTCGACACGCTGGCCGCGCACCTCGATGCCGAGACGCTGCCCGACGTGTGGGTGCTGGAGCTGTCCAGCTTTCAGCTCGACGGTGTGCAGGACTTCGAGCCCACCGCCGCCGCGGTGCTCAACCTGACGCAGGACCATCTCGACTGGCATGGCGACATGGCGTCGTATGCCGCCGCCAAGGCGCGCATCTTCGGCAAGCAAGGCCTGATGATCCTGAACCGCGACGACAACGGCGTCATGCAGATGCTGCCGCCGCCGATCCGCGTGAAGCTGCAGCGCCCGCAGATCCGCACGCACATCACCTTCGGCGCCGGCCTGCCGCTGCGCCCGAGCGACTTCGGCATCGAACGCGTCAACGGCATGGCCTGGCTGGTGCGTGCGCTGGAGGCCGACGAGACCATCAAGCGCAAGCGCGGGGTCGCCGCCGAGGAAGAGATCTTCCTGCAGCGCCTGATGCCGGCGGATGCATTGCGCATCCGCGGCCAGCACAACGCGCTCAATGCGCTGGCGGCCCTCGCGCTGGCCAGCGCAGCCGGCTGCCCGCTGGGCCCGATGCTCTACGGCTTGCGCGAATACC